>JACDBO010000283.1 GCA_013694885.1 Chloroflexia bacterium
GGCAGACCGTCGTACTGGACGGTAATGTTGGGGTGCTTCTCTGAGTAGATCGGAAAGAACTCCCGGAAGAAGACGGCCTTCTGGTCGCCGCTGTCGACCCAGCGGAAAGTCACCTCGTCGGTCGGAAGCGCCGCGCCGGTGTCTGGGATCGTGATCCCGCCGGCCGCCGGCGTCTGGCCCGCGGCGACGCGGATGCTGTGCTGGCCGAGCATCGCCGCCGCGCTCGCGCCGCCAGCGAAGCGCAGCGCGTCGCGGCGGGAGAGGCGGCGGTTCTGTTGATCCTCGTGGCTTCCGGAGTGCTCTCGCGTCATCGCCCTGCTCCTTGGTTTACGTTGATGCGGCGACTGGGTTGTGCGACGTTAGAGATCGCTCTCCGATCCTCGCCGGCTATCCTCCCAACGCGGCGTAGTCAGCCTCGGTGTAGTCGCGCGTCGGATCCCAATTGGAGAAGACCCAGTCGTCCCTCGAAACCTGTGCGCCCTTATCTTGAGCCGCTTTGATCGCGCGGTCAAGCTCCTGGCTCGCGCGGTTCTGCAGATCCTCCATCGCCGCCTTGGGGTCCTCCAGCTGACCAGTG
This sequence comes from Chloroflexia bacterium, assembly GCA_013694885.1. Classification (GTDB taxonomy): domain Bacteria; phylum Chloroflexota; class Chloroflexia; order Thermomicrobiales; family UBA6265; genus JACDBO01. Next base: position 578 of record JACDBO010000283.1, read on the forward strand.
AAGACGCCCTGGACAACCGTTCCGAAGTCGGGCGAGATCGGCTGCAACTCCAGGAACACCTGCGCCGCGTCCGGGTTGCGCACCCTGGGGTCCGGACCGAGCCGAAGCTGCTCGTTGAACAGCTCGAACGCCTTGGCCGCGAGCGGATTCTCGCCGGTTGCGCCCTGGGCTTCGACAAAGATCGGTGGGTCGGCGACGCTGACGATCGAGGCCCATGCCCGCTGACCTTCCAGGCTGCCGACGTAGGCGAAGATATCGCCGGCAACCGCCTGGTACGGACTCTGAGCATAGACCCACAGGTTGTTGGCGCCGCCGGGTCCGACCGTCATCGGCACCGCCGCGCCGGTGTTGGGCAGTGGCTGGCTGCCGACCCCGAACTCGAAGTCCGGGTTGTCGCGCTGCCACTGCGGGATGTTCCACGGCCCTTGCAGGATCATCCCGGCCGCGCCCTGTGGCATCTGGGCGCGTGCCTGCGGCGCGTTGAGCGACATCGAGCCGGGGAAGACGCTGCCGTCGTCGTCGATCGCCAGCAGCAGGTCGAGCGCGCCAAGGTATTGGTCGCTGGTGTAGACGTATTCGCCGGTCCGCCAATCGATGTCGTCGACGCCAGCGGCGCCACTGCCGGAAGGCGCGCCCGCCATCCGCCCGAGACCGCTGACGAAGGCTCCGAAGCGAGGAGTCTGACTGCCCTCGAAGATCAGGCCGAAGTATTGTCCCTGCCCCTGCTCGGTAATCTTGCGAGCCGCCTCCCGGAAGGTGTCCCACGTCAGCGGCTCGTTCATCGGGTCGAAGCCGGCCTGGTTCATGTACTCGACGTTGTAGAGCGTCAGCGTGCCGTACCGTTTGTTCGAGGTCAGCGGGACTGTATAGGTCTTGCCGTTGAAGTCGGTGATGCCGGGAACGAAGGCGCCCGCCGGGAACGCCGCCTTCCACGCGGCGAAGTTCGGGATAATGTCGTCCAGCGGCGCGACCCAGCCCTCGGCGACGGCCTGCGCACTTGGTATGTTGAGGGGGACCTGGAAGACATCATGGGCGTTGCCGTTCTGGACGCCGATCGGGACGATCTGGCCGATCTCGTTCCACGGCAGGCCGTCGTACTGGACGGTGATATTGGGGTGCGCCTCCTGATATTTCGGGAAGAACGCCTCCCAGAAGAAAGCCTTGACATCGCCGCTGTCGACCCAGCGGAACGTCACGTCTTCAGAGGGCAGCTGCGCGCCGGTGTCCGGAATCGTGATGGCGTCGGCGCCGTCTTGGGCGGTGGTGGAACTTGGGTGGCCGGCAAGCGTCGCCGCCAGCCCGGCGCCGCCCGCGAAGCGGAGTGCGTCGCGGCGGGAAATGCGCGGAGTGTCGATGCGGTTGTTGGTTCCCGCGGTCATCGTTCCTCTCCTTATGATGCAATGATGCAGGGGCGTGACTCGACATCGGATAGCTCATTCTCGAACCGTGCGCATGCCCCCTTTCTCTGACGGCGAGGCGCCGTCCACTGGCGCGGTCATGCTTGCAAGCAACGCGGCGTCGCCCAACGATTGGGCCTCGGTCCGGAGCGTGGTGAGCAGGGCGGCTCGCGATTCGCCGGCCAGCGGTTGATCGACGAGGTTGGTCACTGCGTGCGGATCGGCTCGCAGGTCGAACAGAAGAAACGGCTCGCCTCGCGTGTCTGTCGCCAAGAGGTGGTCGGACGTTCGCACGGCGCGCCAGTGGTCGGCCAAGAGGTGGGCGGGCTTCGCCGTTCGCCACCATTCGTTGTCC
>JACDBO010000290.1 GCA_013694885.1 Chloroflexia bacterium
GATCTCACCCACTCGTTGATGCCAGAGACGCCTGCGGGGAGGCAGGATTGCCTCGTAAATCGCTTCTCGTGTCAGGGCATGGACGAACCGGATGCGTGTACCGTCTCGACTTGCCTCCACGAGATGGGCGCCAACCAGGCGCTCGACGATCACCAGCAGGGTTTCTTCATCGATCTCCGCGAGTTCTGCCCAGAGCGTGAGCGGCACCTCTTGACCAATCACCGCTGCGATAGCCAGCGGCTGGCGGATCTCGTCACCAAGTCGGGCAACCCGTCCGTCGATCACCTGGCTTATCAACGTCGGTACAAGCACGCGGGAAACTTCACCCAGCGTTGACCGATCGTCGAAGGTTCGGAGGAGTCCAACCTCCTCAAGTGCTCGCAAGAGTTCGACGGCGAAAAAAGGATTACCGTCGGCATGGTTCTCCAGGTACGAGACGAGGCGCGCCTCGTCTCGGGGAGGCAGGCGGTAATGAACCGACACCAGTGCATGGAAGGCGTCAGTTTCGAGGCGGCGCGGTTCAAGCCGAACCCCGTCACCCTCGCGAACAAGAGCCGGGAGATGCTGAAAGAGGGCGTGGTGGCGAGTCAGTTCATCGAGTCGATACGTGGCAACGAGAAGGACGTGCCACCGGCTGAGTGAGGGGGCAACTTGCCTGAGAAGTTCAATACTTGCCGGATCAGCCCAATGCAGGTCTTCGAGCAGGATGTAGACCGGACGAATTGCGGCGAGTTCAGCAATGAACCGTTGAACGTCAGCATGAAGAGCGGACTGATCGGTGACGCGACTCAACCGCCCTTCCCGGAATGCCGTCGGAAGGGCGGGCCAACCCGGCTCAGTATGGTTGTCACGGAAGAGCTCCAGCCAGGGACCGTACGGCGGCGTTTGGGTCTGGTCGTAGCAAGACCCGGTGAGGACGCGAACACCCGCCTCCTCCGCCTCTCGGGCGAGGTTCCGCGCAAGCGCCGTCTTGCCGATTCCGGCTTCACCGCCGAGGAGGACTAGCCGACCACGACCGCGCACGGCACCCGCAAGTTCCTCACGCAGCAACACCATTTCCCGCGCTCGGCCAACCAGCGGAGACCGGGGATGCAGCAAGGAGGTTGTTTCTGGCCCGGGCGAGGAGGACATATCAAAACCAGGCGGGGTGAATGGTTGAAATGTACGCTTGCCTCTTACTCACGGTACAGGTGGCCGCGTGGCTGTCAAGGACCGGAGGACGTGCGTACCAGGTCAGATTATGGAATGAAGCCCGAAGACCGGACCATCGCGCCAGACAGTTCTTCCCCGGAGATCGACGGCAGGCTATCCGTCAGCAAGGGCCTCCGGCGTTGGCCAGCGATTTGCGACGGACGTGGTCGTGGCCGATCGCGCCACGGTGAGGGTGAGCTTGGCTCGCTCGCGGCGGCACAGTTTGTTCGAGAGGAGATGGAGATCTATGGCTTACGAACTTCCACCACTACCTTATGACTACAGCGCGCTGGAACCGCATATCGACGAGGAAACGATGCGGCTCCACCATGACAAACACCACAATACGTATGTCACCAACGTCAACGGCGCGATCGCCGGCACCGACGTTGAGAACATGAGTGTCGAGGAGTTGATCCAGAATCTGGACCGCGTGCCGGAGGACAAGCGGACGGCGGTTCGCAACAACGGTGGCGGTCACGCCAACCACTCCCTTTTCTGGGAGATCATGGGGCCGAGCGGTGGCGGGCAACCGTCCGGAGAGCTGGCGGATGCGATCAGCCAGGCGTTCGGCAGCTTCGATGCGCTCAAGGAGGCGATCAACACCGCTGGTGCGGGCCGCTTTGGTTCCGGTTGGGCGTGGTTAGTGGTCGACTCGACCGGTAACTTGGCCGTGACGAGCACGCCGAACCAGGATAGCCCATTGATGGATGGCCAAGGCACGCCGATCCTCGGGGTGGATGTCTGGGAGCACGCCTACTACCTCAAGTACCAGAACAAGCGGCCGGACTACCTCGCGGCCTGGTGGAATACGGTCAACTGGGACGCGGTGACGCAGCGCTACCAGCAGGCACGGTAAGGGCCGAGGGGCGACTGCTCGCCTGAGCCTGGATTCACTCACCTGTCGGACTTGGGTAGCCCGCCACTGAAATGAATCAGAGGACATCCGCGTGGCCCCGGCCACGCGGGTGTTTTTGCGTGTCTAGGGCCGACTGACGGAGCGCGGGAGTTTGACGTGGTCCCGCGCGGCGCACTAGGGTTGCGGTGACATCGTGTCCAATCGTTCCCATCGTTGGAGCAGCGAAGCCATATGCAGCCCAGAATTCGATGGCGGGTCGCCCGACCCGCGGCCTCCCGGATGAGCGCGTTCGCTCGTCGGTACCCGGTGATCCTGGCGATCATCGCGGTCGTCACTCTTTGCTCGGCCGGGGTGGTGCTGGCGCAGGGAATTGGTCCTGCCGGGCCGACGCCGGCGCGCGGCCACGCCTCGGTGATCGCCCACGGCGTGGTTTCGATGCCCGGAGAAGAGCTGACCTGGCGGGTCTGAGTGCGCGAGGCGACGCTGGACTCTGAGCCACGCACGTTGATGTTCACCACCCTCGTCCTAGCCGATGGCACGCCATTGTTGGTCACCAGCGATTCCGGGGAGCGGACGCGGCTGGCGAGTGGCGAGGCGACGCTGCTGCGCGCGGGCGAGACGGTCGGGATCGAGAGTTTCGGCCCACCGGAGACTTACTTCGTGATCTCGCTGGCCCTAGGCGGCAAGGGGCAGCAGGGGCGAGCGGCGTTCCCCACCACTCCGATCCATGCCAGCGAGCCCTTCACGATGAGTCACGCCGACCATGATCTGGACCTGATCCGGGACGTGCTTGCCGCGGACGAAGAGACCTCACTCCCTGCTGGGGCGGCGCCGGTCGTCCTCCTCGTCACCGCCGGTGAACTGCGGATCGCGGGTGAGGGTGACGACGCGGAGACGAGCCTCGTGGCCGGAGAAGCGGCGTCGTTCAGCGGACCGCTCGAACTTGCCGGCGACGGCGCGGGCGCGAGCTTTGTCTCGGCCTATCTCGGTGCCGAGCTCCCGATCGTGGCAACGCCGGTGCCAGCGGTATCTGGCGGCGCGCCGCGCGGAGCAACTTCGGTCGCCACACCCGCCCCGAGTCCGGAGCGGGCGGCGACACCGGAGCCAGCGACCGAGCCCGCGGCGACCCCGGCGCAAGCACCGGCGGCAGACACGGACGACGACGGTCTCAGCGATGCTCGCGAGGCCGAATTGGGCACGGACCCGGAGCGGCGGGACACCGACGACGATGGGATCGACGACGGGGGCGAAATCGACCTCGGGAGCGACCCGCTCAACCTCGATACCGACGGCGACCTCCTCTACGACCGCGGCGAGGTGGTCTACAACGTCGACGTGCTCGAGCCCGATACGGACGGCGACGGCTTGCCGGACGGCGAGGAGGTCTACATCTACGACACGAACCCGGCGCTCGCGGATACGGACGGCGACGGCACCGACGACTTCGCCGAGGTCAACGCTCCGTCTGAGGACGAGGAAGAGGAACCAGCGCCGGACGAACCGCCCGCCGACGAGAGTGACACGGACGGCGACGGGCTGACCGACGAACAGGAGGATCGCTTCGGAACGGACCCCAACGACCTGGACAGCGACGGCGACACAGTCAACGACTCAAACGAAGTCGCTGCTGGCACCAATCCGAACGATCCGGAGGATTTCCCGTAGACGAAGGGACGAAGGGGATGGGGGATGGGGGATAGGGGATGGGAGCCCTACGCATACTTCTACCCACTATCCCCTACCCCCTATCCCCTTCGTCTCGTTCGCCGGTGATGAGGCGGGCGCTTCGGTAGTACGTGACGTAGTGGAAGAGCCATTGCGCCGCCACCAGGAACCGGTTCCGGAAGCCGATCAGGTTGAAGATGTGCACACCGGCCCAGGCCAACCAGGCGAGGAACCCACCAAATCTGACACCTCGGATGTCGGCAATCGCCCGATTGCGACCGATGGTCGCCATGCTGCCTCGATCGTGGTAGCGAAACGGCACATATGCCTCGCCGCGGAGCCGCCGCCCGATGTTCTCGGCCGCCCAGCGTCCCGTCTGAATCGCGACCGGCGCGACACCCGGCAGGGGAATGCCGGAAGGGGTCATGATGGTCGCCGCGGCGCCGACGACGAAGACCTCCGGGTATCCCGGCACGCACAGCTCCCGTTCCACCGTGACGCGACCGGAGCGGTCGAGGGCCACGTCGTCGCCGAGCGTCCTCGTGACGGGAGACGCGGCGACCCCCGCCGCCCAGAACACCGTTCGTGCTGAAATCCGATCGGCGCCGATATTGACTCCTTCGGCATCAATTGCCGTCACACGGGAACCGGTACGGACCGTGACCCCGAGGCGTTCGAGATCCTTGACGGCGCGGATGGCGAGCTTCTCATCAAACATCGGCAGGATGCGCGGCAAGCCTTCCAGCAGCACGATGGTTGCGTCGCGGGAGTCGATGTGGTCGAAGTCGCGAGCGAGGGTGTGATGGGCGATCTCGCCGATCGCGCCCGCGAGTTCAACGCCGGTTGGACCACCGCCGACGACGATGAAGGTGAGCAGGTCTCGCCGTGCGGCAGGGTCGGACTCCCGCTCCGCCTGTTCAAAGGCGAGGAGCAGACGCCGCCGGATGGTCAGCGCGTCCTCAAGCGACTTGAGGCCGGGCGCTAGTGGGCGCCACTCGTCATGCCCAAAATACGAGTCCGTGGCTCCCGCCGCGACGATCAAGTAGTCGTAGTCGAGCTCGGCGCCATCGGCGAGGACGATCGTCCGGCGGTCGAGGTGGATCCGCGACACGTCGCCGAGCAAGACGGTGAGGTTCTTCTGATCGCGGGTGATGTGGCGGATCGGCGCGGCGATGTTCGCGGGCGAGAGCTGCGCGGTCGCCACCTGATACAGCAGCGCCGAGAACAGATGGTGATTGCGACGGTCGACCAGCGTTGCCCGCACCGCCTGACGAGCCAGGGCCTTCGCCGCGTTGAGTCCGGCGAACCCGCCACCGATGATGACGACGTGCGGCCGGTGTATGGCGGTGACGGCTGACCCCTGCCCGGCATCCGCCGAGAGCGCCGTGGATGGGTTTTCGGCCCCTTTTCATTTCACCAGGTAACCGCGCCGGCGACGGGTGGCCAAAGACCCGTTAGCTGCGCGTTGGTTCGACTCACTGTGCCCAAGGCCAAACACCCAACCCTCCCACTTTGCCGCAGAGCGGCACCGGCCGGCCGCGATCAAGATCCGGGGCAGCGTAGCAAGCGGAGCGAGCGCATTGCAACGCGCCTTCCGTCTGACCTGACAGTTGGAGTCCCGAGCGATCAGGCTGATTGACGACGCAGCGTCAGCGAGCCGGCGGCGAGAAAGACCGTGGACGCGAGCGCCATGACCAGCACGTCGATGACGATGCCGGCGTCGCCGAAACCCTGGCCGAGGCGCATGGTGCCGTCCAGCGCTTCGAAGGCGTACGTCAGGGGAAGCAGCCATGCCACAACCTGCAACCCATCCGGCAAACGCTCGACCGGGACGATCAACCCTGACAGGAAGAATTGAGGGATCACCGCCGCGGGCAGGAACTGGACCGCCTGAAACTCGTTGCGGGCAAACGCGCTGAGAAAGAGCCCCAGGGTGACGCCGAGCAGAGCCAACAGCAGGACGAGCAGGACCGCCAGCCACAGCGAACCGCGGTGTGGGATAC
>JACDBO010000311.1 GCA_013694885.1 Chloroflexia bacterium
TCCCCCTCCCGACCTCGGCGTTCGCCATCGCCTCGGCGTCGTCACCGAGCGCGCCCAAGACCCGCTCGCGGTCAGCGGCGGCCACAGTGGCGGCAAACTCGGACCAGCGCCGGTCGGTGGGCAGGGCGAGGATGTCCTCCAACGCGATGACGGACACAGCACAGGTCATCGGAGATCGAGGTCAGGGAAGACGAGGACGGATTCGCCGATCGGCACCCGCAAGGTGTAGCCGCCGACCACGAGGTCGGTGGTGAAATAGCCATCCCGATCGAGGACGACGGCCACCGGCGGGCCGGTCGCGTCGCCGGTGCTCGATGAGAACTCGGCGTGGAGGTCCATTGCTGGCTCGACCAAGGTCAGTTGCCCCATCACGCGCCACCGGCGCTCGCCGCTCGCCTGCGCCGGCAGCGGGGCGATTTGCAGGTCGAGGTCGGCGAGCGGACTCTCGTAGCTCAGCTGGCGCGTGGACGTATCCGTGGAGCGGAGACCGCCGAGGGCGAAGGTCTGCCGGCTGTCGAACGTCAGCGACGCCAGCACCTCACGGACACGATCCGTCCACGCCGGGGTCACCTCGCGCACGAGGTCCGGCCGGACGCGGCCCAAGAGCAGACGCGCGCGGTCGCGCGTCTCGAGCGGTGCCTCGATGATCGCCATCCTAGGCGCGCGGAGCAACGCGACGGTTTGCGAGAGGCGACCGATCGCATCGTGGCAGTCGGGGCACTCGGCCAGGTGGCTGGCAACCTCCTGTCTGCGCGCTGGCGAGAGGTCACCGAGCGCGTAGCTGATCAGTTCGTCGTCGGTCATGGGGTGCCGCGTCATGGTGCCTTCCCGTGGTCGATGTGCCGCTCTTCGCTCGAATCGCCGTCGCATAAGTGGAGGTCGACGGGTCCGTGGTTGATACCTGCCGTCATGGCGTCGCCGATGTCGCATTGGACCCGGTCGAGGCATGCAGACCCAGTGCGCTGAGTTCGGTTTCCAGCTTGCGGAAGCAGCGGGCGCGGGTGGGGCCGATACTGCCGATGCTCATGCCGAGCCGCCGGGCAAGTGCCTCGTAGCTGGGTGGTTCGGGGTCGAGGAAGAGCGCCGACAACAGGTCGCGACACCGGCTATCGATCTTGCTCAACGCCAGGCGAACGAGGTGAGCCTCCTCCCAGGCAATCAGCTCTGTTTCCAGTAAAGGGGCCGTGTCGGCCAGCATCGGTCTATCGGCGAGATCCTGATGGCGCGGCGTCGCGCGCATGATGCGCCAGCACTCACGGTAGGCGGTCGTGATCAACCAGCTCGAGAGCCGCTTCGTGTCCTTCAAGGCTTCGAGGCGACGCAGGGCGATGGTGAAGACCACCTGCACCACATCGTCGCTGTCCTCGGGTGAAAGACCGTGGCGGCGCGCCACGGAGTAAATGAGCCGGGAGTATCGCTCGACCAGCTCTGCCCACGCCTGTTCGTCGCCGCGCAAGCACGCCTGTACCAGCTCGGGATCGCTGTCGTGGCGAGGCGGCGAGTTCTGCTGATCGGCCATCGGGCAACATCACCCCGCGGTCGTGATCGGCGCGCCAGCGGTGGCCCTCCGCCCATCTTACCCGGTGTCCTGACCGTCGCGGGGGGCAACCCGGTTCGTACGGAGGTCACCGGCAGCGGGGCAGCAGGGCGCGTGGGCGGTCGATGCCGTCGCTCACCTTTGTCGCTGGGATCGGTTCGCCGGTCGCCGGGTCGAGCACCGTGACCAGCACGGTGTAGCTGTTCAGGGTGCGTTTGCGTGGGAGGCGGAATGTGACATCGACCTCGGTGAGCAGCCCCGCCTCCGGGGAGGGATCGAGCGCCACCGTGTTCGACAGCGGTTCCAGACGGGGGTCGCGCGGCAGGAGATCGATGCGGACGAGGTAGCGGGCGCTCACCTCCGGCCCCGAGGTGAAATAGAGCGACAGCTCGCGGTTGTTGACGCCGAGGATGCCGATGGATTCGTCCTGGTAGCCGGCGAGGCGCACGTTATCGCCGAAGGTGAATGCGCACGGGTTGTCGGTCAGCCAAGCCGGTGGGGGGATGGCGCTCACGTCGTAGGTGCGGGCAAAGGCGGTGTCGTCGAACGAGACGGTGTGGACGGGCGGATAGGCGGCAAAGTGGGCGGTCGAGCGGGAGAGGCCACGCTGTCCCTGAGTAACGTAGGCAACAAAATAGTCCGTCTCCGCCCACTCGATAATACCGGCCATGCCGGTGTGGAACTGAGCGGGCGGCACCGTGACGGTCGGCGGCAGAAAGTAGAGCAGGGTGTTGCGCTGGTTGGAGGCCCGGACGGTGGCCCGCGCGCCGTCCGGCTGACTCATGATGTAACCCGCAACCTGGTCCATGCCTTCTCCCCAGCCGAGGAGAAGCGCATCCTCCGCGCCGGAAACGCCGCCCAGCAGCGGGTTGAAATACGGCAGGTAGTAGGGGGCCATCGTCAATGCGCTGACGAGTTGGCCGAGGACCACGACACCAACAACCGCGCCGGCCAGCACACGGCGGCCACGATCGCGCCAAACGAAGAGCAGCCGGCCGGCCCCGACGATCCCCACCGCGGCGATAAAATCGAGCGCCGGGTAGACCGGCAGGACGTACCGGTCGAACTTCTTGGCGCCGAACGACATGCCGACAATGTAGAGCACCGCGTAGCCCGCCAACAGCAGGACTGGCGCGATGAGCGCGCGAGGGACGATCACGCGTGCGCGCAGACCCAGGCCGAGACCGACGATGAGCAGCCCCGCGAGAGTGAAGGGGGTGAGTCGCCAGAGCAGCGTGACCGGGTAATAAAACGGACTCGGGTCCCCGTCCGGGACGGTGCCGTAGAAGAAACTGGCGTACTCGTGCCCATCGGCGGCCGCCGCGAGCGACCAGGAGAGCATCCGCCGGGCCACGGTGACGGGCGAAACCCAGAGCGCGGGCCAGGACACGAACGTGGTCGCGCCGGCGACCCCGATCCAGACGGCGAATGGCCGGACAACGCCGCGGGTGGCCCGAATGGCCTGCGGGAGCATGGCTTCGCCGCCGCGGCTGTGCCAGGCGTGGACGAGCAGGCTGACGAACGTGATGACGGCGAGGATGACACCAGGCGTCCGGGTGAGCCAAGCGAGCGCGGCGAAGATACCGGAGATGACGAGAAACCGTGCCGGCGTCGCGCTCCCCAGTGCGCGGAGCAGCGCGAGGAGCGAGACGAACGCCGTCACCGCGAACAGGCTGTCGACGTGGAGCAGGCGGTCGTGGGCAATCAGGAATGGGTCGAAGGCCAGGAGCAGGGTGCCGACGACGGTGGTCAGGGTGCCGAAGAGCGGTCGGGCCAGCCAGAAACCGAGCGCGAGGAAGGCAGTCTGCATGAGGAGTTTGGCCACCCGACCCGCAACGAGCATATCCAGCGGGTCGTGCCCGAGGTCGCGGATCACGCGGTGGACATCGAGGACATAGTTGATCTGCTGGGGATAGGCGGTGGCGTACTCGGGAAAGACGACGCGGTAGGCGATGGCGCCGGCCCACATTGTCGGCACACCGGGGTGGGCGAACTGGTAGGTCTGCGCGAGGTCACCGCTCGCCAGCGCTTCGTAGAAGTTGGCGGAGCGTCCCAGCCAGTACCCCTCGTCGACCGTGACCAGCCGGTCGAGCCCGATCAGACGCGGCGCGAGGTACGCCATCGCTAGCAGTGCGATGAGCGTGCCAGCCAGGACCAGCGATCCAGGTTGCCGGGCAAGCCGAGGGCGGGGTGCGACGCGGCGCGGCGCCTGGTGGCCGTTGCTCGCCACGTCCGGTTGAGGCGTGGTCACCGTGGGTGCCGGCACATCCACGACGGTCGTCGCTGACCGCGGCGGCGAGGGAAGCGTCACCGAGGGCTCCTGGACCGCAAGGCGCGCTCACCGCGCCGTCCTGTCGCGGGAGAGAGCCAATGAAAGGGGAGCGTCCAGCGCAGTATAGCGGAGCCGTGGGTTCGCATGGGCTACGCGCAGCGGGTGAGGACGGCATGGTTGCCGGTGACGCCGCTGACGACCTGAGTGGCGGTGATCGGCTGACCGGAGACCGGGTCGATGACGGATACGAGCGGAATATAGCTCTTGATGGTGCGCTTGCCCGGCAGCTCGACCGGAAGTTCGATCTGGCTCAACATCCCCGGCGTGGCGTCCGGCCGCAGCGTCACGGAGCGGGAAAAGGGTTCGATCGCCGGCGAGCGCGGCAGAAAGTCGACGCGTACCTCGTAGGCCGCGCGCACGCTGGCGCTGGACACGAAGTGAAAGCTGAAGGTATGCGGGTTGGCATCTCCGGCGTCGATGGTAGGTTGGTCCTGGTAGGCGACGAGTTGCACGTCGTCGCCGAAGGTGAACGAGCACGGGTGCCCGTTGACCATCTCCGGCGGCGGCGGGATCGCATTGAGGTCGTAGGTGCGGGCGAACGTGGTGCCGCCCAAGCGGACCGTATGCACCGGCTGGAACTGACTGAGGTAATCGAGCGGGCGGGAGAAGGAGCCGCGCTGCCACTGCGAGACGTAGGCGACGTAATAGTCGGCTTGCACCCATTCCAGCATGCTCGCCATGTCGGTCTGATAGGCGGAGGTGACCACCGTGGCGCTCTCCGGCATGAAATAGGTCAGGCTGACCCGGGCGTTGGACATATGCACGATCGCCACATCGCCGCCCGGTCGACTTCGGATAAACGCGGCGGTCTGATCGAGCCCTTCACCCCAGCCGAGCAGCAGCGCTCCCTCGGCCCCGGCGGTGCCGCCCAGCAGCGGGTTGAAATAGGGGAGATAGTAGGGGGCCGTCGACAGCGCGCTCAGGAGCTGGCCGAAGACGACCGCGGTGATGGCGATGACCGCGAGTGGCCGCGTCCACCGCGTGCGCTGGGACCAAAGGAGACGCCCGGCGCCGACGAAACCGATGGCGGCCAACAGATCCAGCGCCGGGTAGGCTGGCAGGACATAGCGATCGAACTTCTTGGCGCCGAGCGACATCCCGCCGACGTAGAGCAGCACGAAGAAACCGAGGACCGCGAGCGGCGGCAACAGATGGCGGGGGAAAACCGCGCGCCGGCCGACCGCGAGCGCCAGGATCAGCACCAGCGCGGCGAGGCCGACCATCGTGAATGGCGTCAGGCGCCAGAGGATCGAGACCGGATAGTAGAGGAGACCGGGGTCCCCCTGGTAGCTCTGACCATTGAAGAAGATCGCCGCTTCGTGACCCTCGGCGGCCGCCCCGAGCGACCACGACAGCATCCGGCGCATCACCATGCCGGGCGCGACCCACAGCGCCGGCCAGGCCAGGAACGTGGTCGCTAGCGCGGCACCGAGCCAGATTCCGAACTGGCCCGCGGCGGAGCGCCCGGCGCGCGTCAACGGCTCGCCGCTCCGCCATTGCCGCCACGCGACAACGAGGAAGATGAGACCGACGACGCCGACCACGACCACTCCCGGGGTGCGAGTCAGCCAGCCGAAGGCGGCGAAGATGCCGGAGATGACAAGATAGTGGGGATGCCGGGGGCCATGCAGATACCGGAGCACGCCAAGGAGCGAGACGAATGCGCTGAGGGCGAACATCCCGTCGATGTGGAGCAGCCGGTCGTGCGCGATCAGGAACGGGTCGAATGCGAGGAGAAGGGCACCGGCGACGGCGGTGAGGGTGCCGAATGTGGCGCGGGCGAGCCAGAAACCGACGGCGAGGAAGGCAGCCTGCATCAGCAGCTTGGCCACGCGCCCGGCGATCAGCAGCGGCAGGGGGTCGCGGCCAAGCGCCCGCAGGTCCTCGTGGACCGCATACTCCTTGCGGATCTGCCCCGGAATCTCGTTCGGCCAGGTGGGGTAGACGACGAGGAAACCGAGGGTGCCGGCCCACATCGTCATCACACCGGGATGGGCGAATTGGTAGGTGTCGGCGAAGTCTGCCGTGGCCAGTGCCTGGTAGAAGTTTGCGGAGCGGCCGAGCCAGAAGCTCTCGTCGACGGTCATAACCCGATCGAGCGCTACGAGGCGGGGGGCGAGGTACATGACCGCGACGAGCGTGATCAGGAGAGCGAGCAGGAGACCGGATGGACGACTGCTGGCGGAAGGCGCCGAAGTCCTGGGTCGAGATTTGGTGCGAAGAACACGCGCCACGCCGTTCACCTGAGTTGATGCCACGGTCGATCCGTGCGGCAGTCTCGCACATGCCCAGCGGGCAAGGGGTCATCCATCGTTGCTGACCGCGAGTATACCCAGCGTTTAAGCTGATCCTCGCCACCAGATCGGTGATCCCTGGTCAAACAAGCGGTCACCGTGCGCTATAGTTGCGGACGTATCGTCGAGTGGGTGGAGGCGATAGCGTGGCCATCCCTCGGCGAACGCCACTGCCTGGCGATTGTGAAGATGCGGCGTTGCGGCGCTCAACGCGAGGCATGCCGACACCGCGAGCCGGTCCGCTGAGTCCGGTCCTGAGCTTCCCGCAGTCAAGGATCCCATGACTTCTGTAGCGACCCGCACCGGCCCACCCTATCGCCGAAAAACACCGCTTCGCGCGCGTCGCAAACCGGTCTGGTTGCGGCGTGGCCGGACTGGTGGTGACGCCCCCCCCGCCTTGCCTGCCGTCGAGAAGCGAGTCATCTTTCCGTTCTTGCTCCTGATTTTCCTCGCATTCACGATTCGCGGCGTCACCGCCACCCGGCTGATCCCCCACGTCGACGAAGCGGCGACCCTGCTCGCGACGGAGATGGTCGAGACACGCGGTGTGCCGATCTTCCCATCCGGTGTGCTGTATCTGCAGGGCGCAAGTCTCACCTATCTGCTGACGCCGCTTGCCTCGCTGATCGGTGACACGGTCGAGCAGTTGACCGTCTTGCGCTTCGTGAACGTGGCGATGGGAACCGCGGTGGCGTTGCTGACGGCCCTGTTGGCGGCGCGCATCGCCGGCAGCTGGGTGCCGGGACTCATCGCCGGTCTGATCGTGGCCTTCGACCCCGCGAGTATCGCCTGGAGCGTCTATCTGCGGCCCTATGCGGCCCTCGTCCTCGTGTCCATCGCCCTGGTCACCGTGTTCATCGGGATGGTGTTGGATGGTCCGGCACGGCGCGGGTTCTGGCGAGATCCGGTCCTCGCGATGGTCGGGCTGTTCTTGATCGGCACGTTCACCCACGTCGGCATCTGGTTGCTCTATCCAGCGATATGGCTGGTGGCCGTGCTCACCTGGGGCACTGGGCTGCTCGGCGCCCAACGCCGCGTGACCATCGGGCTGCTGGCGTCGCTCATCGCGCCGCTGCTCTTCCTGGTCATCAACTCCTCGATCGGTCCCGGCAGCTCGACGAGTGGTGAGGCCGGCGGGCCGTCGTTCGTCGGGAGTCACCTGCTGACACTCGAGCGGTTGCTCGACCCCACGATCCGCCTCCGCATCTGGACATCGCTCTTCCACGGCAGTGGGCTCGGCGCTGTGATGCCGCTGGTTCTCACCGCGGCATCCGGGTTGTTGCTCGGGCGGTTGGTGGAAGCGGGCGGCCGCGAGCGACCCCGCGAGCGACGCGCGTTTCGTGCCCTGCTGCTGCTCTACTGGATCCCAGTCGCGATCGCCATTGGCTTTATCGGCGCGGGTGCGCAGTATCGGTACATCATCCACGTCGTGCCGCTCGGCGCGATCATCGTCGCTCTCGCCGCGTTCGCGATCGTGCGCGATCTCAATCTCTCGCGGCCCCGGACCTGGATGATTTTCCCCGCGGCCGGCGTCGTCGCGCTGCTGGTGCCCGTCTTCTTCTACGGCGTCATCGCCACCGGTTGGCGGGCGAATGACCGCGGCAATGATGCGGACTACTTCGCCGCGCTGTCCTACGTCTCCGACCACTATGCGCCGGGGCAGCCGATCATCGTTTCGCTGCCACCGGTCGCCTACGTAAGTCTGGACGACCGACCGCGGCAGGATGTCCATTTTCTGGCCGGTCCCAGCGACAACGCACGCGTCGGACGCTACACGAAGCGGCTGGCGAGTGGCGCGCTGGTCGACTTTTGGCTCGGTGGCGATGCCATCGGTTCCACCGAAGGACTCTGCCGGCTGATGGCGACATCACCACAGTCGAGCTGGATCGTGATCGATGACGACCGCCTCGACGGACCCTACCAAGGCACCATGGCCACGGTCATCAAGGGGTCGACGACGCTCGTGGCCCGAGGTGACGGCGGAGTGGAGGTGCGCTCCTCGGTCCCCGTTCCGCAATGGAGCACGCTGGCGGTCGAGGCCTGCGTTGGCGACAGCATGATGCCCCAACCGCCGAACGTCGAAGAGTTCTCGGAAGCGGATCAAGGCGCGTAACGAACGACTGATACGGAATCCGCCTATTTAGTGGTGCAAAGCCGTCAACCGTCATTCTGACCAGCGGGAAGAATCCCCGCGCGAAGCGCTCGACGGCAGAGCCGTCGCATTGCCTGGTTTGGAACATACCACCACTGTTCTCGCGGATTCCGTATGAGGTACGAGGGCCGAGTTTGGTGGCTCTCTCGGCCCTTATCGCGATCGCCGCCGCCGCTGCACCACGAGCGCGCTGCCGATGCCGAGCACCAGCAGGGTCGTCGCCCCGCTGATCAGCAGCCCCAGCCGCAGCGACGCCGGTTCGTAGCGCAACTGCAGCTCGTGCGAACCCACCGGCAACGCCACGGCGCGCAGCGCATGGTCGGCAACGACG
>JACDBO010000316.1 GCA_013694885.1 Chloroflexia bacterium
ATTCCGTGCTGTCCCTCTTCGCGGAATTCGGTGGCGAGATCGCGGCGGTCATCCTCGAACCTGTTGCCGGCAACATGGGTCTCGTACCGCCCGCGGCAGGATTCCTCGAAGGGCTGCGCGACATCACGCGGCGGCACGGCGCGCTCTTGATCTTCGACGAGGTGATGACCGGGTTCCGCGTCGCGCTCGGTGGTGCCACCGAACGCTATGGCGTCCAGCCCGACCTCGTGGCCCTCGGCAAAGTCGTCGGCGGCGGCTTCCCGCTGGCGGCCTACGCGGGGCCGCGCGAGATCATGGAACACGTCGCCCCGGCCGGCACGATGTACCAGGCCGGCACGCTCTCCGGTAACCCCGTCGCCACCGCCGCCGGCATCGCCACCCTCACCATCCTCCGCCAACCGGGTGTGTTCGACACCATCGAAGCGACGGCCGAGCGTCTGCTGACCGGTCTGGCTCACGCCGCCCGCGACGCCGGCGTCACGATCCAGACAGCGCACGCCGGAACGATGGCGGGCTTCTTCTTCAACGACCAGCCCGTCACCAACTACCGCGAGGCGGCCACGAACCGGACCACTGACTACGGCCTCTTCTTTCAGGCGATGCTGCGCCGCGGCGTCTACCTCGCCCCATCGCAGTTCGAAGCCCTCTTTCTCTCCGCCGCCCACACTCCCGCCGACATCGACCTCACCCTCGAAGCCGCGTCCGAAGCCTTCCGCGAGGTCGCGACGCACCGCTGATGCGCGGTCCGGGAAAGTGCTCGACATCGTTGAATCAGTCCAGTAGCATAGATCATACGTTCTACTCGTTCGAGAGACAG
Source organism: Chloroflexia bacterium (assembly GCA_013694885.1). GTDB lineage: Bacteria > Chloroflexota > Chloroflexia > Thermomicrobiales > UBA6265 > JACDBO01. The sequence continues at coordinate 818 of JACDBO010000316.1, forward strand.
GAGTGTCGGGATGACTGATGACTGAGATCATGCTCTTCCACCACGCGCACGGGCTGACCCCCGGCATCGTCGCCTTCGCCGACGAGCTGCGCCGCGCCGGGCACACCGTGCACACGCCCGACCTGTTCGATGGCCGCACCTTCGACACCGTGGAGGAGGGGGTGGGCCACGCCGCGGAGATCGGCTTCGGCGAGGTCATCGCGCGCGGCGTCCGGGCGGTCGATGGGCTACCCGCCGGGTTGGTGTACGCCGGCTTCTCCCTCGGCGTGCTGCCCGTGCAGAAGCTGGCGCAGACGCGGCCCGGAGCTCGCGGCGCGCTGTTGTTCCATGCCTGTGTCCCGACCTCAGAATTCGGCTCGTCCTGGCCGGTCGGCGTGCCCGTGCAGGTCCACGGGATGGATGCCGACCCGTTCTTCGCCGAGGAGGGCGACCTCGACGCCGCGCGGGCGCTCGTCGACGAGGCAGAGGACGCGGAGCTGTTCCTCTACCCCGGCGACCAGCACCTCTTCACTGACAGCTCGCTGTCGGCGTATGACGCGGAGGCCGCCGCACTCCTGCTCCAGCGGGTGCTCGGCTTCCTCCAGGGCATCTAGGAAAGGATGGTGCGCCCATGACCTACCTGGACGAGCAGGGTCGTTACCTGGACGAGGGGGGCCGTCCGGAACCTCCCGTCGCGGCCGGCGAGATCGCTACTCTCCTGGGATACCTGGAGCGCCAGCGCGCGACGTTCGCGTGGAAGTGCGCGGGACTGGACGCGGCCGGCCTGCGCGCGACGCACGGCCCCTCGTCGATGACCTTGGGCGGGATGCTCAAACACCTGGCCCGCTTCGAGGACGATATGTCCTCCGAATGGCTGCACGGGCGAGATCAGCTACCACCATGGGACACCGTGGACTGGGACACCGACCACGACTGGGACTGGCGCTCCGCCGCCGAGGACACCTCCGAGCAGCTCTATACGCTCTGGCGGGACGCCGTGGCCCGCTCCCGTTCCCTATTTGCGGAGGCGCTGGCTGACGGCAGCCTGGAGCGACCGGGCACGGGGATCACCAACGCTCACGGTGAGTTACCGAGTCTGCGCTACATCCTGCTCAACATGATCGAGGAGTACGCGCGGCACAACGGCCATGCCGACCTCATCCGGGAGTCGGTGGACGGGCTCGTCGGCCACGATCCGCCGGGCTGACGGCGGCCCTCTCTCGTTGGGATAGCCGGCGGCAACGTGGCGACCGACCAGAAAGATGGGGTGACTCGTCTACCGCTTGTTATGGACTAGAAAGGCTTGGAGCTGGAATCGCAACCACCGCGCAACCCGTAGAGGAAGCGCTGCGGGCCAAGCGCAGGGCACAGGGCGCAGGGCACCCCGGACGACGATGCAACGGTCGAGGGTGAAGTCTGCGAAGTGGGCGACGACAAGAAGTAATCGTCGAGGGACGTATCACTACCAACAGGGAGGGCGCTTTGCCTCCCTGCTTCTGTTTCGTCAGGAATGCGGACGCAGCCAGTCCGGTTTCTGCGTCGCAATCGGATCACGACAATTCGAGATCAGAGGTTGCGGGAACGTCGGTGCTGGGAGGAGCGATGGCTGACGAATGTCGGGTGATGCTCGAAATCGGACCGAAAGGTAAGAGGGCGGTGGCGGTGGCGCCGGATTGGCCGGGTCTCGAGCGCGGGGCGAAGACCGAGGAGGCCGCGATTGAACGGTTCGCATCCTACCTTCCACGCTATGCAAAGGTGGCGAAGTTGGCTGGGATGGATGCAGAGTTTGCGGCCATCACCACCGTCGAGGTGGTCGAGCACTATCCGGGCACGGGCTCAACCGACTTCTGGGGCATCTCGTTCGCGTTTTCGGGCATCGACAGGCAAGACATGTCGAGCGAAGCATTGGAACGTGAACTGACGCTGATGCAGGCGTGCTGGACGTATTTCGATGATGTGCGTTCGCGCGTGTCGGCTGAGATGCAGAAGGGTCCGCGAGGGGGAGGGCGTGATCGGGACCACATCGTCCGTCATACGTTTGGCACGGAGCAGGACTGGGCGGAGAAAATCGGGGTACTCACTCCTCAAGGCGCGATGCTGACCGACGCGGGGCTGAAAGCGCACCGTGCCGCCTATCGCGATGCAATTCGGGCGTTCCATGCCCAGGGCAAAATGGCCCGCACCTGGCCACTCCGGTACCTGATTCGGCACACCGCGTATCACACGATGGATCATGCCTGGGAAATGGAAGACAAGGATCTGACCGCCAAACGAGCGTGAGATGGGGCAGAGGGTGCGTAGGCTCCACCGAGAAGGGTGCGCCCAAAGCCTGTTATGGACTTCACAGCAGACCAAGCAGGGGCAGGACGTGCTTCCACATGAGCATGATAAAGGCAATCAGATGACAGCCCTTCACCAGCTCGGCCAATCGTTCTTGACCACGGGCCAGGAGGCGAAAGCGACTCAACCACCCGAAGTCCCGTCCCACTTTCCAGCATCGCGGCAGCCGCACGCCCCCCGCTTGAGCGCGGGAAGCTTGACGACATCCAGAGCGTTGCCGTCATGAGGATCACCACTCGGAGACTCTACCGCTCCATGCTCGGCCGGCAGCCGCTGTTGCGGCGCGAGTCGCTCGGCGTCGCCGATACGGCATCCGCAGAAGGGATGATGCACCAGTGACCCACCTGGACGAGTACGGGCGGCCGGAACCGCCCCTCGCGGCTGACGAGCTCACGACCTTGCTCGGTTTCCTTGACTACCAGCGGGCAACCCTGGACTGGAAATCTCGTGGGCTGGACGCCGCCGGTCTGCGAGCGATGGTCGGCGCCTCCTCGATCACCCTGGGCGGGATGCTCAAGCACCTGGCCTGGGTTGAGGACTACTGGTTCTCGCGGCGGCTGCACGGGAATGACCCGGCGTCCCCGTGGGACACGGTGGACTGGACGGCTGACTCCGATTGGGAATGGAACTCGGCCGCCGAGAACACCCCCGAGCAGCTCCATGCGCTCTGGCAGGAGGCGATGACCCGCTCCCACAAGATGGTCGCCGAGGCCCTGGCTGAGGGTGGCCTGAGCGCGTTGGCCCGGCAGCCGTGGCCGAACGGCGAGGCGCCGAGCTTGCGCTGGATCGTCGTCCACATGATCGAGGAGTACGCGCGGCACAACGGCCATGCCGACCTCATCCGGGAGTCGGTGGACGGACAAACCGGGGAGTAGCCATGACCGGGCGGATCTCGCCGCGGCAGTTTCACGACGTCGTCGGCGGCCACTTGGTGACCGACCAGTACGCGCCGGCGTGGTGGGTGCTGGCCGACGCCGAGGGCAACGAGGCCTGCGTGGCCACCTGGATGGTCCGCGACTGAGCGTCTCTTCCCGGCTCGCTGAGTTCGCCGGGCACCACGTCGTGATGGCCGATCCCAGAGCAACGAGTTCTGCGTCACATGACCACGTTTTCGGTAGACGAGGCCTCCCGGCATGAGGATCACCGCGCGGGGACTCAACCGATCCATGCTCGGCCGACAGGTGCTGTTGCGGCGCGAGTCGCTCGGCGTCGCCGGCGCGGTGCGTCGCGTGGTAGCGCTGCAAGCGCAGCAAGCGGCCTCGCCGTACCTCGCGCTGTGGAACCGGCTCACCGACTTCGACCCGGCCGACCTCGACGCCGCCTTCGCCAGTTACGAGGTGGTCAAGGCGACGTTGATGCGGATGACGTTGCACGCGGTGCACGCGGACGACTACCGGGCCTTCCGTGCGGCCATGGACCCGACGCTGCGTGCCACCAGGCTGAACCGCCTCTATACAGCGACCGGGCTCACCCTCGGCGACGCCGACTCGCTGGTTGCGAACCTGCTGGCGTTTGCGGACCGGCCGCGGACGGTAGACGAGGTCGGCGCCTGGCTTGAGGAGCGGCTCGGCGCGCTGTCGAAGCCGGCGGTGTGGCGGCAGCTGCGGGGGTACGCGCCGCTGCTGCACGCGCCGACCTGAGCACCGTGGTCGTTTGGCTTCCGGACGTCGTACGT
>JACDBO010000323.1 GCA_013694885.1 Chloroflexia bacterium
GCCTGCGGCGCCTCGGTGATCAGCGTCGACATCCACGTCCACCGCGTCACCAACCGCTGGGGCTACGTCCACACCCCAAACCCCGAGCGCACGATGCTGGCGTTAGAAAAGGTGCTTCCCGAACGCCACCGGGTCCAGATCAACGCCCTGCTCGTCCCCTTCGGCAAACACATCTGCACCGGAGAGCGCCCCAAATGCTCGACCTGCCCGGTGCTGGCGATGTGCCGGCAAGTCGGGGTGACGAGTCACCGGTAGAGATTGAACGGTAAGGGCAGCCGGCGGGATCTCCGTACAGTTCAGCCAGCGAGGGGAGGCGCGCGGCGGTGCTCGAGCGGGAGTATCTGGCCAACGGGGGAGATGGCGGCGATCACATCCGCGTTCGCTTCGCCACCGAGCGTGGGCGGGTCCTTCGCTACACCGTTCAGTTCGAGATTTTGAACGAGGGTCGCCATTGGCCGGCGGTGCGCTACGATAGTGCTCACGGTGTTCCACATCGCGACACGCTCGACTGGCGGGGCGAGACGATTGACAAGACCTAGTATCCCGATAGGTCGCTCGAAGACGGACTCACGAGTGCCCAACGGCAAATCCGCGCTGATTGGCCCACGCTTCGGGAGGCGTTTCTGAGGAGAAAGCCGTGAGTGCGAGAAGGCGACCTGCCGATGATCCGGCAGCCAACGATACCGAGCGGTGGGCCAAGGACGCCGACCTGCATGAGCGCGTCGTGCGGGACATGATCGCGCGCGACGACGCCTATCGCGATGTACCCGCTGGTTGCACACTAGTTCTGGTGCCCGACGACGACCCGGCGCAGACCGAATGGGCGATTCGGCAAGGGGCAGAAGCGGCCCGCCGGGGTGCCAGCGTCTATCTGCGCCGGGTAGTGGTGGCTGTCCTGCCGACGATGCCCTCCGTGTCAGACGGCGACCCGATCGGTTCGCGGCGGATCGACTACGAGGCGGACGGGACGGTGCGGCGGGTGACCGTGCGGGAAGCAAACGGAACGTGGCGCGAGGTGGAGCCCACCGCCGAGGACGCGGCGGGATTGCCGCCCCTTCCTCATGCAGAACCAGATTGATTGAGTGGGAAAGCTCCAGACGCAGGGCCGAGTCAGGTGCTCTGATGGCCCTCTCTCATCCGTTCAGGGGCTTTTTGCCACTATAGAAGTGCAGCTGGAGTCCGGTTCACTCGCAGTCCCGGTGCTCACCGTCGCCGAGAATTTCCACCGCCAGCGACTCGCCCGACTGGCAGACGCGGTAGGCGCTGCCGAGACCGTGGACGGTGAGCCTATCATCGGCGACCTCGAGCATCGTGTCCTCGTCGATAGCCCAGCCCTCCGGCACCAGTCCTGCTTGGACGGCGTGGAGGAGCCGGGTCAGCGTGCCCCACTGCGAGGCGTGGACGTCCACCGCGAACGGTACCAGCCCGAGTCCGGGGCGGATGTCGAGCAACTCCTCGTCCTCACTGACCTCTTCCGCGCAGATGACCAGATCGACGTCGCCGTGCCTCAGCTTCCAGCCACCGACGATGGCGTGCGCTGACGCGATCGCCGAACCGGCCGAAAAGCCGGCGTAGGGGATGCCGCGGTCGCGTATTGCCGGAAGCCACGTCTCCGAGGTCGGCACGATCGCGGCGTGGTAGGCGGGTGTCAGCCCGCCGCCGACGAAGACGCCGGCCGCGCCGTCCAAGTCGGCGGCGCTGAGTGGCCGGCGCTCCGAGACGAAGACGGGGGAGACATCGCGGACCCCGACGGCCGCGAAGGCGGCGGCGGACCGCGCGAAGTATTCGTCTCGCTCGTCGCCGTCGAGGAGGACGCAGGCGATCCGATGCGCGCTATCGGCACCGACGGCGGCGGCGAAGCGGCCGTAAGTGTGCGGGAACGCCGCCTCGGTCCACCCGCCACCGATCAGGAATACCGGTCCTTGCGTCACCGCCCGCCTCCGACTGTGCCACCCGGCGAAGGGCCGAGGCTCGAGGTGCGAGGGCCGAGGGCCCAACCCAATCGGCCCTCGGCCCTTCGTCATCAGACGAAGAGCGGCTCCATCTCCCATTGCCTGGCGAGCTGCTCCATCGCTTCCTCGGACGGCTTCTCCTGGAAGCTGGCGGCGGCGTCGAGGACTTTGGGCAGGACGTGGATGTCGCCGACCGTGTTGAGGAAGACGCCGGGGCGGCCGAGCACCCAGTGGACGGCGACGTCGATGGCGTCCCGATCTCGCAGCGGTTCGTACCAGGTGGCGGCGGTGTGCGGTTCGTCGCCCCACGGCGCGCGGGTGATCGCCTTGATCGTCTGTACCGCCACGTTGCGCTCCTGGCAGGTGGCGACGAGGTCCTCGAAGTCGGCCGCGTATTGCGGGTTTTGCATCATCGGGTAGTTGAAGGGCAGCAGCACCGAGTCGAAGTCGAAGCGGTCGAGGGCGCGGCGGTGCATCGTGGCTATCGTCGTGCCGTGACCGGTGACACCGATGGCGCGGACCAATCCCTCCTCACGGGCCCGGATCGCGCCCTCCAGGGCGCCGCCCGGCCCCAGCGCCGTCTCCCATTCCTCTGGCTCGACAAGGTTGTGGAGTTGGATCAGATCGACGTAGTCGACCTCCAGGCGCTCCAGGGAGCGGCGAATCTGGTCGTAGGCCGCGCCCGCGGTGCGCTCGCCGGTCTTGGTGGCGAGGAAGACATCGTCGCGGATGCGGGCCATCCAGGGACCGAGCCGCAACTCGGAATCGCCGTAGCTGGCGGCGGTGTCGATGTGGTTGACGCCAGCCTCGATGAGCTGTTCCATCGTGCGGTCGGCCTCCGCCTGAGATACCTGGCCGAAGGCCGCCGCGCCGAAGAGGACACGGGTGCTGGTATGTCCGGTCCGTCCAAAGGGTTGCGTCGAGATCATCGGGTCACTCCTCCATCTGGTTAGGTGCTCATGCTCGCCATTACGACACGACTCGTTGCAGAACCTGTGCCTCTACCCAACTATCCCCTGTCCCCTGTCCTCTACCGCTTGCGCGATCGCGGGTCGAGGGCGTCGCGCAGGCCGTCGCCGATCAGGTTGATGGCGAGCAGGGTGGCGAAGAGGAACGAGCCGGGGAAGACGGAGGCCCACCAGGCTTGCTGGAGCCGCGGTTGACCGGCGCTGACCATGTTGCCCCACGTCGGAGTCTCGGGCGGCACGCCGGCGCCCAGGAACGAGAGCGACGCCTCCGCCAGGATGCCGAAGGCGACGACGAACGTGGCTTGCACGATGAGCGGCGACAGCGAGTTCATGAAGATGTAGCGTCGCATGATCGGGAAGTCGCGCATCCCGATGGCGCGGGCGGACTCGACGTACGGTTGGCGTCGATTCATCAGCGTCGTGCCTCGCACCAACCTGGCGATGTTCGGGGCGTAGACCACCGACAGGGCAGCGATCACGTTGATCGTCGACGCTCCCAGCGTCGCCATGATCGCGATCGCCAGCAGGATGCTGGGAAAGGCTTCGAGACCGTCCATTACGCGCATCACCGGGGTGTCGAGCCGGCGATAGAAGCCGGCCGCGAGGCCGATGGTCGAGCCCATGATCGTGGCCCCGAACATGACCGTGATGCCAACCAGCAACGAAATCCGGGCACCGTAGATGACCCGGCTGAAGACGTCGCGGCCAAGGTCGTCGGTCCCGAACCAGTAGGC
>JACDBO010000342.1 GCA_013694885.1 Chloroflexia bacterium
TCAAGGGGATCGGCCGCTGGTCGGCGGAAATCTATCTGTTGTTCGCCGAACCGCACCCACGGCGAGCGCCCGGTGTTGATCCGCTCCAGCACCACCCGGCTGACGGTCGGGCTGGCCGGCAGCAGCGGCATCGCCCGCAGATCGCGACCCATGTGCTCGATTTGCGTGGCAAACGCGAGACAGTCCGCGCAGCCGGCGAGGTGCGCGTGCAGCTCGCGCTGCGCGACCGGGTCGAGCGGGGCATCCAACCGCGCCGAGATGAGCGCTTGCGCCTGAGCGTGCGAGATCATACCTCGCCCCCCGCGTCGGCGCTCATCGACTCCATCTCCGCATCGCTCTGATAGACCCGCGCGAACGCCTTGCGGGCTCGAAAAAGCCGCAGCTTGGCGGCGTTCTCGGTCACATCGAGCGCCGCCGCCGTCTCGGCTAGCGACAATCCCTGGTAGTGCCGCAGCAGCAACGCGGCGGCATAGTGCTTGGGCAACTTGGCGAGCGCCTCCGCAATGTCGGTCTGGCGAGTCACCGATCGCTCGATCAACTCATCCGGGTGTTCACGATCGGTCAGAAAAGGCAGGAACTTGACGATCTTGCCGCGCCGCAGGTGACTGATCGCCGTGTTGGTGGCGATGCGGTAGAGCCATGCCTTGAACGCCAGGTCTGGTTTCGTGCGGGGCAGCGCATTGTACGCCTTGATGAAGGTGTCCTGGGTCAAATCTTCGGCCAGCGCCCGGTCGTTGACCATCCGGTGCAGATAGTTGAGCACCGGGGTGTGGTAGTGCTCGAAGAGCCGCGCGAAGGCGACTTGGTCGCCCGCCCGCGCCCGCTCGACGAGTCCCTGGTCGTCGACCGACACGTATCTTCTCCCAGGAGATGAGAGCAACTCTTGCGCTGTCCAACCCAGTGTCCGATCCATGCCGTCGCCAACCTACCTTCCCCGTTGCTGCAACGAGCGGAGGGGAACGGTGGTTTCGCTCCGGCACACAGATCACTGACCGGTTCCGGTCTGGGGCCACAGCCCGCGGGGAGAATAGCACGCCACCCCCACCGGGTTTACAAAACGTTCCACGTGAAACGCACGAAAGAGGACAGAGGGGCAGGGGATTATGCGGATGAGTGGTCAGCGGGGCGCGCGCACGCGTCTCCAGAGGGAGAACGCCCGCCGGCCGACCGCCACGAGGCCACCCGCGACCAGCGTCGTCCCCTTGGCCACGACGCGCCCTCTGCGCTGGCCACTCGCCGCTTCTTCGCTCTTCTCCACGCTCAACGCACGATACGCAGCGTCCGACTCTTGCCGCTCGTCCTCACGCTGCCGACTGTCCTCTGTCCTCTGTCCTCTGTCCTCTATTCCCTTCGTCCGCAGAACGTGGTTCAGGGTGCCGCCGAGCAGGATGATCAGGCTCATCACGTAGAGCCAGAAAATCACCGCCAGCATCGCGCCGAAGATCCCGTACGCTTCCGAGAAGCCGCTCGAGAACCCGATGTAGATGCGCAGCGCCACGGTGGCGATGGCCCACATGACCACCGTAAAGGCGGCACCCGGCACGAATGTGCGCTTTGGCGCGTCGACGTGGGGACCGGCGATGTGGAGCACCGTCACCGCCACCACCACCAGCACCGCGATAATCGGCCAGCGCAGCCAGGTCGAGACCGTCGCCCACGCCGCGCCGAGGCCGACGAAATCCGCGACGCCGTCGCCGACACTGGTGCCGAGAACGTAGAACGCGCCGGTGCCGACGATGGCGACGGCGAGGGCCAGCGTCATCCCCACCGAGACCAGCTGCTTGCGCACCCACGGCCGCTGGTCTTCGACCCCGTAGACACCGTTCAGCCCGCGCATCAACGCCGACATCGCATTCTTGGCGCTCCACAGGGTCAGCAATCCACCGACCGAGAGGAGGCTGCCGGGGCTGGTCTCCAGCGCGGCCTTGATCGGCTCCTGCAAGGCATTCGCCGCATCGCGCGGCAAATTCTCCTGCAGCCAGTCGGTGATGTCGCTCATCGAGTTCCCCAGGCCGACTTGCTGGGCGAGCAGGCCCGCGAAGGCGGTCAGGAAGATGAGGAGCGGCGCCAGCGCGAAGAGCAGGTTGTAGGCGATCAGCTGCGCCAGGCTGCTCAGATCCTTCGCCCGGTATTCCTGAAACATCGCCTTGGCGAGCGCCACCACGGACGGCCGTTCGCTCTTGTCACTCATCTCAACGTCCCCGCGACACACCCGCAGGCGCGTTGCAACTTGACATACCACATAAATCGCCGGCGGCGGAGAATCTCCGACCGTCGATGTTTCCCCTCATCGTAGGCTATGTGCGGCTTTCCGCCTCGTCCGCGCTCAATTCCTTGGCGTCTCCCGTGCGAGCATGGACAGCAGCGATGCTCCCGGATGGGGCGCCGCGAGGGGAGAGGAGGCGCCCTGTCATGCCTAGTGAGCGGCCAGGTTCGTCCGTCAAGCCAGCCGGCATGGGCGGTGAACTCCGCGGCGTCGGCCGCGACGGGCGCGAGGCGCTTTCCCAGTTGCTCGACGGACTCGTCACCACGACCGGCGACCTCGCCCCATCCGATTCGATGACAGAGATCGCCGTCGCCTTCCGCGCGGCCGGCGCCACAGTCGGCGAGGTCGCGGCCGCGGCGGTATCCGCTGTAATAGAGCAGCAAGAGACCCACGCTTTGCACACCCACCGCATCGACCTCGACGGCTGGATGACCACCGACGACGGTATCCGCATCTGGGGTTTCCTCACCGGTGTTCCCGATGCCGCTTCTCCCTCCGAGAACCGCGGCGATGTGGTCGGCACTCCGACCGTCACCTCCGGTCCAGCCGGTGTCACTTTCGTCGTCGCGCTGGGTGAGATCATGACGCGATGAGCGACGAACTCGCGGTCCGCGCCATCACCGTCGACGCGGCCCGAAACCGGCTCACGCTGTACCCGCATGCCCACGCAAGCGAATCGGAGCCACTCCCGCCGGGATCCACCGTGACCGCCACGATCGACGTCGGGACCAGTGGGCGGTTGCTCGGCGTCGAGCTGGACGGACAGTACCTCGCCGTCGACGCGCCGACCATGGCAGACACATCGCTCGCTCGCGGCGTGCTGGCGCCGGTGGAACTCAACCGCGCCAGCGATGGGAGCCTGATTGCGGTCTCCCTGCCCCGCCGTGGCCCTGACTACGAGATCACCTACCCGAGCGGCAACCGCTGATGGGCATTCCTCCGGTCCGTGCGACCGGACGGCGAGGTGGGGTGGGATTGCGCACCATCCGGCGATGATTCCGACCGGTAGTCATCGCGCTGGCGGAGGCTCGTCCTCGTCCAACTCTTCGAGCTCGCCCAACCCGCCGAGCTCATCCATCATCGCGCGGGCGCGGTCCAGATCGCGCTGGCGGACGTAGAGCTGGTGCTCGAATGTGGCGACCGAACCCCAGCCGCCAAACCCGGCGCCACCGGCCTGGAGCAGCACCGGGATATCCGCACGCCGGAGATCCTCGGCCCACATCTGGGCGATCGGTTCGTTCGGCGCCGTGGTCAGCCACACGATCACATCGACCGCGTCGTCGGCCAGCGGGGCATCCGCGCCCGGCGGCTGGTCGCGCAGCGGTCGCCCGCACTCCGGGCAGCGCTCCACCCACTCCTCGAACTCACCATCACCGGCCGGACAGTAGCGGGG
>JACDBO010000369.1 GCA_013694885.1 Chloroflexia bacterium
GCGCCGGGGTGAGGGTTCTTTGCGGAGGTACAGCGGCATGACGGTGCGAGAGATCATCTCGCCGGAGGCGCTACGCCGGGAGTTCCTGCTCGACCCGAATGTCATCTTTCTCAACCACGGATCGTACGGCGCCTGCCCGCGTCCGGTCTTCGAGGTCTATCAGGCGTGGCAGCGGGAACTGGAGCGTGAGCCGGTGGCCTTCGTCGGGCGCCGGTAGGAAGGGCTGCTGGATGCCGCGCGCGCCAACCTGGCGACGTTTCTCAATGTGGGGCCCGACGATCTCTCCTTCGTCGTCAACGCCACGTCGGGGATCAACGTCATCGCCCGCTCGCTGCCGCTGGCAGTGGGCGACGAACTGCTGTCCACCGACCTCGAATACGGCGCGCTGGACCTGACCTGGCACCACATCTGCGGCAAGTCCGGCGCCCGCTGCGTCTGCCAGCCCATCCCCCTGCCGGTGACCACTGCCGAGGCGTTCGTGGATGCTCTGTGGGCTGGCGTAACTGAGCGCACGGTCGCCATCTTCCTCAGCCACGTTACGTCGGCGACGGCCCTGATCTTGCCCATCGCCGAGGTCTGTCGCCGTGCCCGCGAGGCCGGCATCCTGACCATCTTCGACGGCGCTCACGCGCCGGGTCAGATCGACCTGGACCTGAAGGCGCTCGGTGTCGATATCTACGCCGGCAACTGCCACAAATGGCTCTGCGCGCCGAAGGGGACCGCCTTCCTGTACGTCCGGCCCGAGCAGCAGGAGTGGGTGGAGTCGCTGACGGTCAGCTGGGGCTGGAAGCCGGGACACACCTTTGTCTCCCGCAACCAGCAACAGGGCACCCGCGATGTCTCCGCCTGGCTCGCCACCGGCGCCGCCATCGATTTCCAGACGATGCACCGGTGGCCGGAGGTCCGCGCCGCCTGCCACGCGCGGCTCGGCGCGCTGCGCACCCGGCTGCTGGACCGCTTCGGGCTGGAACCGATCCAGCCGGACACACCGGAGTGGTACAGTCAGATGGCGTCGATCCCGATCCCGCCGCCCGGCGACAGGGCCGCGTTCGAGCGTCGGCTTTTCATCGACCACGGGATCGAGGTGCCGTTGACGGCGCACGGCGACCGCCACTTCGTCCGCGTCTCGGTGCAGGGGTACACGACCGACGCCGACCTCGACGCGCTGGAAAAGGCGCTGGTCGCGGAACTGGCCAGCTGACACGATGCGGGAGGTGGACATCCACGTCGGCATGTAGGGGCAGACCCGTGTGTCTGCCCTTTCTCGCTGGCGACATCGTGACCGATCGGCGAACGAGAAGGGCGCACACACGGGTGCGCCCCTACCAATACGGATCACCATGGGAACCACGTCACAAGACGGTTCCGCGACGACGTTGGTGCGGGGCGCCTGCCCGCACGATTGCCCGGATACGTGCGCGACCTTGACCGAGGTGCGGGTCGGGCGGGCGGTCCGTTTCGTCGCCGACCCGAGCCACCCAATCACCGATGGGTGGCTCTGCGCCAAGGTGCGGCCGTACCTCGACCGCGTCTACCACCCGGACCGGCTGCTCTACCCCCGACGGCGCAAGGGCGCCAAGGGGGGAGGGCGGTGGGAGCGGATCGGCTGGGATGAGGCGCTTGGTGAGATCGCCACGCGCTGGCGGGCGATCATCGCCGAGCACAGTGCGGCGGCGATCCTGCCCTACTCCTACAGCGGCACACTCGGCCTCGCCCAACTCTCGCTCTGCAACACCCGCCTCTGGAACCGGATGGGCGCCTCCGGGTTGAAGCGCAGTATCTGCGACGCGGCCGCCGAAGTGGCGATCGAGGCGACCATCGGCGTCCGTCAATCGCCCGACCCGCGCGATCTGCTTCAGAGCAAACTGATCCTGATCTGGGGACACAACCCAGCCAGTACCAACCCGCACGTGATGCCGATCATCCGGCGGGCGCAGCGGGCCGGCGCCAGGGTTGTCGTCATCGACCCGCGCCGCACGCTGACCGCCCGCTCCGCCGACTGGCATCTCCAGCCGCGGCCGGCGACCGACGGCGCACTGGCGCTCGGACTGCTCCACGTCCTCGTCGCGGAAGGACTCGCCGACAAAGCGTGGCTGGAGGAGCACAGCGTCGGCTGGCGGGAGCTGCGCGAACGCGCCGCCGCCTACCCGCCCGCGCGGGTCGCGGCGATCACGGGGCTCGACGAGGACGAGGTCGTCGCCTTGGCGCGGCTCTACGGCACAACCAAACCCGGCATCCTAAAATTTTCGGACGGAGTGCAGCGCCATGCCAACGGGGGACAGACGATCCGCGCGCTCCTCTGCCTGCCGGCCGTGACCGGCCAGTACGGAACGCCAGGCGGTGGTCTTTACTACAGCCAGAGCGGCTGGATCGCCTGGGACCGGGAGGCGATGGGGCACGCCAGCGAGTGCCCGCCGACGCCGCGCGAGGTCAACATGAACCGGCTCGGTGCGGCGTTGCTGGGCGAGGTGACCGACCCGCCGATTCAGTCGCTCTACGTCTTCTGCGCCAACCCGGCCGCCGCTAGCCCGAATGCCGGCCTGATCGCCGAGGGACTCCAACGCGATGACCTCTTCACTGTCGTCCACGAGCTGTTCGAGACCGACACCGCCCGCTACGCCGACATCCTGCTGCCGGCGACGAGCCAGCTCGAACAGACCGACCTGCACAAGCCCTACGGCCACCATCACCTTCAGTACAACCAGCAGGCCATCGCGCCGCTGGGCGAAGCGACGAGCAACTGGGATGTGATGCGCCTGCTCGCCGCCCGTATGGGTTACGACGAGCCTTGGCTGCGACACAGCGCCGAGGAGGCGATCGCAGAAGTCCTCAACGCCACCCGCGCCACGAACCCGCTGCTCGCCGGTATCACCCTCGACCGGCTCCAACGCGAAGGGACGGTCCCGTACTCGTTCCCGCCGGAAACCAGCATCCCCTTCGCCGATGGCCGCTTTCCGACCCCTTCCGGCAAGGTCGAGCTGCGCTGCGAGGCGATGCGCGCGTACGGCGTCGACCCGCTGCCCGACTACGTGCCGCCCGCCGAGCTGACCGACCACCCCGCCGCCGAGGGCTGGCTGACGCTGCTCTCCGGCGCGGCCCACCACTTCGTGACCACCAGCCTGGCCAACGTGCCGACGTTGCGGGCCAAGGAGGGCGCACCGGCAATCGAACTGAACCCGGTGGACGCGGCGGCGCGCGGCATCGCCGACGGCGCGCTCGTCGAGGTCCACAACGCCCGCGGCGGCTGCCGGCTGGTCGCCAAGGTGACTGACGCGGTGCCGGCGGGCGTCGCTGTCGCCCCGAAGGGCCACTGGGCGAAACACAGTGACGATGGCCGCAACGTCAACTGGCTGACTTCCGACGCCCTCGCCGACCTCGGCGGCCAGAGCACCTTCCACACCAACGCGGTGCGGGTCCGCACTGTTACCGATGAGGCGACGGGTAACGGGGCACGGCGTGGGCAGGACCGGACCGTGCCGGTGACGTGAAGGGGCGCATGGCATGTGCCCCTGCCTGGCGCGGCAGTTCTCATTCGCGTTCGCTGGAGGCACATGATGCGCGAACGACCTGATCGGCAGTCGATACGATGGCGTGGATATGACTACGGTGCGGCTGGCACCTACTTCATCACCATCTGCACGGCGAACCGTGAGCCGCTGTTTGGCGCGATATGCGATGGTGCCATGCAATTGAATCCACTTGGTCGGGCAGTCGAATTCGAGTGGTTCTGTTCGGCCGAGATCCGGGATGAGGTCACCCTGGACGCATTCATCGTCATGCCCAATCACATCCACGGAATCGTCCTGTTGACCGACGAGGTAGGGGCGCATGGCATGCGCCCTCTCTCCAACGCAACAATAC
>JACDBO010000395.1 GCA_013694885.1 Chloroflexia bacterium
CCTCTGCCGCGACTTGAGGACCGCTCGACCGCCAACACGCGGAAACTCTTCGCCGAGTACGGACTCACCCCAGCTCCAGGCTACCTCGGCGCACCCTTGTGGCAAGCCGACCAGCGAGAGTCGGTCGTCGCGGAGGCCCGGCGGTTCGCCCACCGCTTGCGGGATGCTGACTGCACCGAGCTCTACGTCGCGGCTGGCGGCCCGTATGTCACCGCCAGCGGCCAGACCCGGAGGGAACTTGCTGGCCACGTCGGCCCGGACGACGGTCTTTCCGATGCCGAGATGAGCACCCTCGCGGCCACGTTGAACGAGATCGGCGCCGCGACGCTGGATGAAGGGGTGCGGAGTTGTTTCCACAACCACGTCGGCCAGGTGATCGAGACCCGCGCCGAGTTCGAGCGGTTGCTGGTACTCGTTGACCCGGCGGTCGTTTTCCTCGGTCCCGATACCGGCCACCTCGCCTGGGCGGGCGACGACCCGGTCACCTTCTGCCGCGACTTCGCCGATCGGATCAAGACGATCCACCTCAAGGACATCGACCCGGCGGTCGCGGAGCGTGGCCGGGCCGAGGGTTGGGACTATCCCGCGTTCAAGGACGGCGGCATCTTCGCTGAACTCGGTGAGGGCTGTGTCGATTTCCCGGCGATCCTCGGGGCGCTGGAGGCGGCTGGATTCGCGGGTTGGATGGTTGTCGAGACCGATGTGACCCAGAAGCAGAGCGCGCTGGAGAGCGCGACCATCAGCCGGACGTACTTACGGCAGCTGGGATAACGAGAGAAAGGAGGAGACGCACGTTGAGCACCTTGCGCGTCGGCATCATCGGCTGTGGTCGCCCCCGGGAAAGCGAGGGCGCGACCGGGTTCGGCATGGCGCATTGGCACGCGCTCGGCTATGAGGCCGCGCCCGACTGCGAGATCGTGGCCCTGGCTGATCTCAACCTGGACAATGCTCGCGCCTTCCAGGCCGATCACGGCGGTGAGCACGTGTATAAGGATTACCAGACGATGCTCGCCGAGCAGCGGCTGGACATCGTGAGCGTCTGCACATGGCCGGGGTTGCACGCGGGAATGGTCATCGCCGCGGCGGAAGCGGGCGTCCGCGCCATCCACTGCGAGAAGCCGATGGCGCCCTCGCTCGGCGAGGCCCGGCAGATGGTTGAGACCTGCGAACGCCACGGTGCGCAGCTGACGTTCAACCATCAGCGCCGCTTCGGCGATCGCTTCCGCAAGGCGAAGTTGCTCCTCGATTCAGGGGAGATCGGCCAGCTCGTCCGCATCGAGGGGCGCTGCGCGAACCTCTTCGACTGGGGCACTCACTGGTTCGACATGTTCGGTTTCTACAACAACGAGACCCCCGCTGACTGGGTCCTCGGTCAGATCGACCCGCGCGACGGGCCAACCCATTTCGGTGTCCCGATGGAGGGCCAGGGGCTGAGTCATGTCAAGTTCAGCAACGACGTCCATGGGCTGCTCGTGACCGGTTTCGAGGCGGGGCTGGAGGCGCAGTTGCGGCTCGTGGGCACCGCCGGCATCATCGAGATCAACCACGTCGGCGGCTCAGCGTTGCGCATCTGGGGCCACGGTCAGGACGGATGGCGGTCGCCGGAGGTCGAGGAACCGGAATTGGGCCTGGAACTCACCCGAGACGGGGTGCGCGACCTCTTCGATGCGCTCCGGACCGGACGCGAGCCAGAACTCTCCGGCCGGCGGGCGCTCCAGGCGACCGAGTTGATCTTCGCCACGTACGAGTCGAGCCGGCGCCGCGGTCGAGTCGACGTGCCGGTGGCGGACGCCGGCCGCTCCCTCTCCGACTTGCTCGCTGCCGCGACGACGTAGCGAGCTCGCATGTAACAACCGAGAAACGGTGGCACTGAACGAAAGGACTGCACTATGACGACTTTCGGTCGAACCCCACGATTCTCGCGCCGCCAGGCGCTGCGACTGACCGGCGGCGTTGGACTGTCGGGAGCGATGCTGGGCACGCGCCAGACCGGCACACTCGCGGCCCA
>JACDBO010000234.1 GCA_013694885.1 Chloroflexia bacterium
ATGTCGGGGAGCAGGTTCGCGCCGCGCGGGACGCCATCCGCGATGTCTTCTTTCGCGCCGGGATGGGCATCACGGGCGCCAACGCCCTGATCGCCGAATCGGGCACCGTGATGATGGCGACCAACGAGGGCAACGGCCGTCTCACATCCTCGCTGCCGCCGGTCCACGTGATCCTTGCCGGGATCGAAAAGCTGGTTCCGACGTACGAGGACGCGATGGCCCAGCTCCGCGTGCTCGGGCGCAGCGCAACAGCTCAGCGGATCACCGTCTACACAACCTTCATTCACGGTCCCTCGCCGGGTCACGAGCAACATCTCGTGCTGGTCGATAACGGCCGCCGCGCGATGCGAGATAGGCCGGAATTCCGGGAGGCGCTGCACTGCATCCGCTGCGCCGCCTGCGCGAATGTCTGCCCGCCGTATCGGGAGGTCGGCGGCCACGTCTTCGGCCACATCTACTCCGGCGCGATCGGGTTGGTCGTCACGCCCTTCATCCACGGACTGGATGCGGGCGCGGGACCGCAGAGCCTGTGCCTCTCCTGCAACGCCTGCGAGACCGTCTGCCCGGTCGGCATCCCCCTCCCGCGCCAGATCCTCGATGTGCGGGCGATGGTCGTCCAGCAACGGGGCATGAAGCGGACGAAACGGGCGATCCTGACCGCCTATGCGCGACCGAACGTCATGAACATCCTGTTCAAGATCGGCACTCGCGCGCAGTATGCGGTGACGCGCGGCCGACCGCTGATCCGGGGCAAGCACCTGCCGGTCCTGAATTCCCAAACTCGCTGGCGGAGCCTACCGACACTGGCCCAGCGACCGCTCCGCGAGCGCCTCAGCAGCACGCCGGTCAGCGCACCGGGGAGCGCGCCAGCATCCCCACCATCAGGCGTCATTCCAAACGCCGCCGCCGGGCTGAGCGTCGCCCTTTTCCCCGGCTGCATGACGGATCGGATCTATCCGGAGCAGGGCGAGGCGATCGCAACCGTGCTGGGCGGACTTGGTGTCCATGTCGTCGCACCGGACGCCCTTCACTGTTGCGGGCTGATTCCGCAGAACTCGGGCGATCTCGCACACGCGAAGACGATGGCCCGCCACACGATCAGGGCGCTGGAACGCGTCGAGGCGGACTACATCGTCTCCGGCAGCGCGAGCTGCGTCGCGATGATGGGCCAGGATTACGTCCACCTGTTCCGGGGTGACCGCGTTTGGCGGCCGCGAGCGGAAGCGATCGCGCGGAAGATAACGGATTTCACGTCGTTCCTCGTCAATGTCGCCAGGCTTGAGCCCGGAAGTCTCGTCTCACGCTCCGGCGACCGGCGTTCGCTGACGTACCACGATTCCTGCCAGGGCCTGAACGCGCTCGGTCTCTCGTCGGAACCACGCCGGTTGATCCGCGACGTGATGGGCGACGACCTGACCGAGCTGCCGGAGAACACGCTCTGTTGCGGCTTCGGTGGATCGTTCAGCTTCGAGCACCCGGCGGTCTCGCGGCGCCTGCTGGACCGCAAGCTGGACAACGCCGAGACGACCGGAACACGCCTGATCGTGAGCGACAATCAGGGCTGCATCATGCACCTGCGCGGCGGGATCGACGCCTCCGGCCGCCAGATTGAGGTCCGGCACATCGCCGAGCTCATCGCCGAACGCATCCGCGAAGCCGATCGAGGCACCAATTCGTAGGGGTCTCCCCTGTGGTGACCCGCGATGGTGCCGCTCGGCTCGACGCACCTTCCGCCTGCCACCATCGTGCCGCGACCCGGGACGCGCGTTCTGCCAACCGCGGGCGACCACAGGGGTCGCCCGCTACGAAATCACGTTGCATCGTAGGACAGAGGACAGCGGCGGACTTGAACCTTCGTAGGCGGATATCTCGACTCGACCAAGGCCTTCAAGCCATGCGCGCTCACTGGACGACGATGCAGACCTTGCCGGATTGCGCTTCCTCTGCGACGCGGTGGACCTCGGCGGCATTCTCCAGCGCGAACCGGTGAGACACCATCACCTCGGGATGGAGTTTCCACCGCACCAGGTGCTCGACGAGCTCCTCCATGTGGCCAATGCTGGTCACCCACGACCCGTAGAGCGTGATCTGCGGATGGATCAGCGTCGGGCTGACGCCGAAATCGATCCGGTTCCCCTCGCCGACGAATACGCACCGTCCGAAGCACCGGGTGCCTCGCAATGCCAGCAGGCGAGCTGATCCGTTCCCGGAACAATCGACGAACACCTCGCAGCCAAGGCCATCGGTCAGCGCCTGAACCTCAACGAGCGCAACCGGCGATGTGATACAGGATCACCCGGTCCCCA
>JACDBO010000439.1 GCA_013694885.1 Chloroflexia bacterium
GCCCAGATAGGCGAGTTCGCTCACCGTACCGGCGCCGGCTCGTCCCACGACCAGCGACGTCGCCGCGTAGACATCTGACAACTCGGCTCCGATGAACTCGACAACTTGGTAGCGCTGTTGCAAGCGAGCCGGCCACTCCTCGCGCATTTCGCGGAGTCGAACTGCATCGCGATTGGCCGACTCTGGTCCCGTCTGGTGCAACACTTGACAGCGTTCGAGGAGGTCGGGCAGCAGCGCCCCGATCCGGTCATTGAGCGGACTTGCGCCTCGCGCACCGCCGGTGACATAGATTAGTGGCAACTCGGGGTCGAATCCGAAGCGCTCGAAACCACGAGCCGCATCACCGTCGGCAAGAGAGCGTCGCACCGGGTTCCCAGTAACGACGACGCGCCGGTGTAGCTTGCGAGCCAGGTTGGCCGTTGGCTCGAACCCCACCGCGAAGGTGTCCGCGACGCGCGCTACCGTTCGATTGGCGAGCCCGATCTGCGCCGTCTGCTCATGAGTCAAGATCGGCGCCATCCGCGCCGCGGCGAGGGCCGTCGGCACGCTGACCGCACCGCCCGTGCTGAAGACCACGTCGGGGCGGAACTGCCGCAGAGCGCGCCACGCGGCAATGATCCCAAGCGGTACCCTGGTGGCGTCGACGATATTCTGGAACGACAGATAGCGGCGCAGCTTGCCAGTAGGGACCGCGATGAAGGGGACGCCGGATCGCTCAGCTTGCTCGCGTTCGACACCGTCAGAACTCCCGATCCACAGCAACTCAACCGCGGTCTGCCGGCGCCTGAGTTCCTCGACCACAGCGATGGCTGGGAGGACATGCCCACCGGTACCGCCCCCCGCGATCACGATTCGGAGTGCTGATCGATTGTCGTGTTCGTCATC
This sequence comes from Chloroflexia bacterium, assembly GCA_013694885.1. Lineage (GTDB taxonomy): Bacteria > Chloroflexota > Chloroflexia > Thermomicrobiales > UBA6265 > JACDBO01. The sequence goes on from JACDBO010000439.1 coordinate 886, forward strand.
GCGTAGTGACACGTTTCCTCCCGCGCGGCTCGGGTCCATGACTGGCCTGGATGCTGAGACGCCCACGCATTGTGACGCGCGTGGCAGTATAGAGTCCGGGCGAGAAGCGGGCTCTGTGCTACCATCCATGCCCGAACCGCGCCGTAGGATCGTCTTCGGTGCGGAGGAAAGGGGAAACCGACAAATGGCTACAGTCAAGACCGAACTGTCTGAGACGAAGTTGAAGTCTTTGCGGGCGCTGCTCGAAACTCGACATGCCGAACTCGATGCCGAAATCGAGAACCTTGAGAACGATATCAAGGCGAAAACCGAGGATGAGTCCGCCGAGAGTGGGACTGGCGGTAATCACCCCGCCAATGAGGGCAGTGACGTTCGCGACGCGGAACAGAGCGCGACAATCCACAACGACCTCGACATTATGCGCCAGCAAGTTGTGGAGGCGCTTCAGCGAATGGAAGATGGCACGTATGGTTTGTGCCAGCGCTGCGGCAAGCCGATAAATCCAGAGCGTCTCGAAGCGCTGCCCTATGCCGCCTACGACATCGAGTGTCAGGCAGAGATGGAGCGAGCCGCAGGTCTCTGATCCACGATTAGGTCCATCCGCTGGACGACGGTCTCCATGAACAACAAGACCGGACCATGGCTTGCCCTCGGCATCACCACTGTTGTAATCGGTGCCGACCAACTCCTCAAACTTGCCGTCACCGAACGCCTCGGTCCCGGTGCATCGTCGCGGCGTTGGGAGTTCGCCGGCCGGTTTCTGGCGATCGAGTATGTCGAAAATACGGGCGCTGCCTTCGGGATCATGCGCGGCCAGAGCGGGGTACTGGTATTCGCCGCCGTGCTAGCTGTCGTTATCCTCGTCTCGGCGCTGGTGAAGCGAGCCGTCACGTCTCGGATGGTGGCCACTGGACTCGGCCTGGTGCTCGGCGGCGCACTTGGGAACCTCAGTGACCGGGTCCGACTCGATTACGTGATCGACTATATTGCGGTTGGGGAGTGGCCCAAATTTAATCTGGCCGACTGTGCGATATCGGTGGGACTGGTGCTCCTTGGCTGGTACTCGTTGCGGGAGCCGCGAGGGGAGGAGGGAGCCGCCACCCACGTGACGCATGTCCATCCTTCAGGTCCAGATGGAAAGGAGCGCAACGCGTGATGACGACCGAACCGCTCGACGCGATGCCGCTGGACCAATCCATCGGGGATTACGCGGACGTACCGGAGGTGTTCGAACTTCGGCCCGCCCGCGCACAGATCAATCTCCGCCTGGACCGCTTCGTCGCGACTGAGCTGCCGGAACTGAGTCGTGTCTACGTTCAGCACCTGATCGAGCGCGGCGGTATCCTCGTGGATGGCATCGCACGCCGGTCAGCGTTCAAGATGACGCCTGGCGAAGTCGTCACCGTTGCGGTGCCGCCCGCTGAAGCGTTTCACCTTGAACCTGAAGCGATCCCACTGGCCGTGATCTATGAAGATGACGACGTCCTGATCATCGACAAACCGGCGGGGATGGTCGTCCATCCCGCGCCAGGGCACAGCCACGGGACACTCGTCAACGCCGTGCTCGCTCATGTCCCCAACCTCGCGGTCGGCGGGGTGCGCCGCCCCGGCATCGTCCACCGGCTCGACAAAGACACCTCCGGTGTCATGGTTGTTGCCAAGAACAACCGCGCCCATGCCTCGCTGGTCCGGCAGTGGCAAGAGCGCACCGTCGAGAAGCACTACCGCGCGGTGGTTGCCGGTGTCGTCGAGGAAGAGGAGGCCACCGTCTCCGCGCCAATTGGACGCGATCCAAAGCACCGACAGCGGATGACCGCGATCCGTACAGGACGTGACGCGGTGACGCACCTGCGGGTCCTTTCTCGCGCCGAAGCATCGACTCACCTCGATATCAACATCCACACTGGTCGAACGCACCAGATTCGGGTCCACCTCGCGTTCATTGGGTTCCCGGTCGTTGGCGATGGCGTATACGGAAACGCGCGGAGCGAAGCCATCGCGAAGTCCCTTTCGATCAGTCGTCACTTCTTGCACGCGAGCGAGTTGGGCTTCGAGCTTCCGAGTGGTGGCTGGCGTCGCTTTGACGCGCCGCTGCCTCACGATCTTCGGCAGGCGCTGGTCGAGCTCGGTCTTGAACGTCCGGGCGATGCGCATGACCAGTGACGAACGAGGTTACATCGAGGACCTCTATCATGCGGGTCTGGCCGCGGTCGGGCCTCGGTCGGCGGTTGCCCGAGCGTTGGGAAGACGCGGCACGACGATAACGGTGGATGGCAGCGATATTCCGACGTCTGGGTGTGTCGCGGTGGTAGCTATCGGCAAGGCCGCGGCGAGCATGGCGAAGGGCGCACGGGACTCCCTCGGCGAGGCAATCAGGAACGGTATCATCTTGACCAAGGACGGGCACCTCTCCGCCGACGTGCCTGGTTTTCGGGCGTTCGAGGCGGCCCACCCGGTGCCGGACCAGCGCGGTGTCGTGGCCACCAAGGCAATCCTCGATCTCGCTGGAGAGCTCCGCAATGGCGATCTTCTTCTGGCCCTGATCTCCGGCGGAGGGTCGGCCCTGCTCGAAGCACCGCGACCGCCCTTGACCCTCGACGACATCCAGCGGACCACCGACCTGCTTCTGCGTGCTGGTGCACCGATCCAGGACCTCAACGCCGTCCGCGCCGAGCTCAGCCTCGTCAAAGGCGGTGGTCTGCGGCGCGCCGCGGCACCAGCTGCCTGCGTCTCGCTGCTCCTCTCAGATGTGCTCGGCAACGATCCGACCGTCATCGCCAGCGGTCCGACCATCGATCGGCAACCTTCCCCCCACACCGCGCGTCAGGTATTGGAGCGGTTTGGTGTACGTGATCGCGTGCCTGCCGCCGTCGCCACCAGTCTCGATCAAACCATCCAGGCGGCACCGGACGAGCTCACCGGCGTCGACTTCGAGGCGTCGAGATGGTTTGTCATCGGCGACAATGACGCCTTTGTCGCGGCCGCGGCGGCAGAGTCCAACTCACGCGGCGTCGCGACGCGCATCATTTGGCGCCAGAAGGAAGGGGAGGCGGCGGATTTGGCGCGGGAGTGGGTTGAATCCTGTCGCGCTGCGGACGACGGGGTGGACGTGCTCCTCGGTGGCGGGGAAGCGACGGTGACGGTGCGAGGCGATGGTCACGGTGGCCGCAACACTGAGTTTGCCTTAGCGGCGGCCATTGAGCTCAAAGAGGATGACTCGGATTGGACCATTGCGAGCCTCGCTTCAGACGGGGATGATGGCGCAACTGACGCCGCTGGTGGCATCGTCGACGCTGGGACGGTGAAGGCCATGCGGTCCGCCGGAGTGAGTCCCGAAGATGCACTCGCGGGCAATGATTCCGCGCCCGCGCTGGATGCCGCCGGGGCGCTGGTGCGGCCAGGAGTGACTGGTACCAACGTCAACGATATGTACGTCGCGGTGCGCCGCGGATCGGCGGCGAAAATAGGAGCTTGAGTGATGAACGGGGCTGAAGCGCTGGTTCGCGTGCTGAAACTGAGCGGCGTCGAGCATATCTTCGGCCTGCCAGGTGATACCGGGATGGCGCTCTACGACGCCCTCTATCACGAGCCGGTGATTACCCACGTCATGACTCGCGACGAGCGCTCCGCGTCGTTCATGGCGGATGTCTATGCGCGTGTCTCCGGCCGCGTGGGAGTAGCTGAGGGGCCGAGCGGCGGCGGCGCCACCTACATTGTGCCTGGTGTCGCGGAGGCTCACGGCTCGGCGATTCCGCTCCTTTGCCTCACATCCGACACGCCGGTGATGGACGATGGCCGAGGGGTACTGACCGAACTCGACCAGGTCAGTCTGTTCCGACCAGTTACCACGCACAGCGAGCGAGTCCATCGCGCCAGCGGGATGGCTGACGCGGTGCGGCGCGCGCTTCGTCTCGCGACGACGGGGCGTCCGGGCGCCACGCACCTCTCGCTCCCAGCGGACGTGCTCGAACAGCAAATCGGAGATGACTCGGGGCCAGTCATCGGCGAACCGGTTCACGGCGTGGCGCCCGCCATCCGGCCGCGGCCCGACGTGGCGGAGGTCGAAGCCGCGGCAGCACTCCTGGCGCGGGCGGAGCGGCCGGTGATCGTCGCCGGTGGTGGCGTGTTGACCTCCCGCGCGTGGGACGAACTGACGGCACTTGCGGAGTCGCTGAACATCCCGGTCGGCACCAGCATCAATGGCAAAGGCAGTATCGCCGAGACCCATCCGTGCTCGCTCGGTGTCATTGGCGGCAACGGCGCGCGGGCGTACGCGAACGCTTGGATCGCGGAAGCGGACCTCGTCCTCTTCGTCGGCACCCGGACTGACTCGACGACGACATCCGGTTGGACGCTGCCGCCAAGGCGGTCGCCACCGGTGAGCATCCACATCGATATCGCTCCCAAAGAGATCGGCAACACCTATCCCGCCGCCGCTCGCCTCTTCGGCGACGCCCGCGAAACTCTGCGCGAACTTCTGACGGCCATTGAC
>JACDBO010000440.1 GCA_013694885.1 Chloroflexia bacterium
GCACTCGATCCGGTGCCTTCATGGTCCGCAAAGGGCCGTGGAAGCTGCTCTACAACATGGACGCGCCCCACCAGCTCTTCAACCTGGCCGACGACCCGGATGAGCTGGTCAACCGCGCCGGTACCCAACCAGGCGTGTTCGCCGACCTCGAGCGAGAGTTGCGGCGTCTGCTCTCTCCCGAGGATGAGAACCGCCGCGCCCATGAGATGGAGCGCCGCCAACTCGAGATCCTCGCCGCCCAAGGGACGCCATGCGGATAACGGACCTTGAGGTCATCTCCGTCCGCGTTAACCACCGCGGCGATTGGCTGCACGTCCGGCTGCATACCGACGAGGGCTTGACCGGCATCGGCGAAGCTTCCCACGGCGGGTTCGGACCTGATCGCGACGCGATCGTCTCAGCCATTTTGCTGCACCAGTGCCAGCCTGTGCTTCGTGGGCGGGATCCAAGCGCGGTAGTGCCGGCTGTATCCGCGTTGAGACCGCTCGTCGATGGTCTCGCCACGGCGACGGCCGTTTCCGCCTGCGAGCAGGCACTTTGGGACCTGGCTGGCAAGGCCACTGGGCTGCCGGTCTATCGCCTCCTCGGCGGACCGTCCCGCGAGCGTATCCCGCTCTACGCCAACATCAACCGGGCGACAAAGGAGCGAACACCAGAGGGATTCGCCCGCTCGGCAGCGGCGGCGGTCGCCGATGGCTTCCGCGCGGTCAAGTGCGCGCCGTTCGACGGTATGGACCGCGCCCACGTCCGCGACCTCGACCAGCGCGCCCGGCGGCGCCTCGGACTGGACTGTGTTGCCGCCGTGCGCGATGCCGTGGGGCAAGAGGTGGATGTCCTGGTCGACTGCCACAGCTACTTCGATGTGGCGACGGCGCTCGAAGTCGCCACCGAACTGCGGCGGTGCGGCGTGAGCTGGTTCGAGGAGCCGTTGCCGACCGTGGACCTCGATGGCCTGGCGCGATTGCGTCCACTCGTCGCCGACCTCGAACTGATCGGCGGTGAGACGCTGTTCGGCCTGGAGGGCTTCTGGCCGTATCTCGGCAAAGGCACCTGGGATGTCATCATGCCCGACGTCAAGCACTGCGGCGGCATCGGCGCGTTACTCGCCATCAGCGCGCTTGCCGATTCGCGCGGCGTCGCCGTCGCTCCGCACAACCCAAGCGGTCCAGTGGCGATGATCGCCAGCGCCCACGCCGCGGCGACGCTGCCGCATCTGCGCGCTCTCGAATATGCCTGGGGCGAGGTGGGCTGGCGCGAGAGCCTAGTGGCGCCGGCCGAGCGGATCGTCGACGGCGAGCTGGTTCTGCCGACCTGTCCTGGACTCGGCATGGCGCTCAACGAAGACACAGTCGTGGCGCACCGCGGCCCTGATTCTCAGGGTTCTGGTTAGGGGGACCGCTCTGTGACAGCCACCACCGATTGCAGCGGTCGCCGTCCGCACATCCTGCTCTTCAACCCCGACCAGTGGCGCGGCGATGTGCTTGGCCATGCCGGCAACCCGGCGGCGTCGACCCCGATCCTCGATGCATGGGTGCGGCGGGACGCGGTCTCGTTCAGACGGGCGTTCTGCCAGAACCCGGTCTGCACGCCCAGCCGCTGCTCGTTCATGACCGGTTGGTACCCCCACATTCGCGGCCACCGCACGATGTTCCACATGCTCCGGCCAGACGAACCCTGCCTGCTCAAGTCGCTCAAGGACGCCGGTTACTTTGTCTGGTGGGGCGGCAAGAACGACCTCATCCCGGCCCAGCACGGCTTCGATGCCTACTGCGATGTTAAGTACCGACCTGAGCGCTCACCCCGCCCGATGTTCGCCGCCGACCGCCAGGCGGAGTGGCGCGGCGAACCGGGGAGCGACACCTTCTACTCGTTCTATGCTGGCCGCCTCGACCCCGGCGACGCCGACGTCTATGAGGACAACGACTGGGCCAACGTCCGCGGCGCGATCGAGCTGATCCGCAACCCACCACCGGACCAACCGCTCTGCATCTACCTGCCGCTCACCTACCCCCACCCTCCCTACGCGGTCGAGGACCCGTGGTACAGCGCGATTGTCCGGCACGCGCTGCCGCCGCGAATCCCGGCGCCGACCGACTGGTCCGGGAAGCCGAGCCTACTCGGCGGCCTCGCGGAGCGCCAGAATCTCGGCGGTTGGAGCGAGGAGCGATGGGACGAGCTGCGCGCTACCTACTACGGGATGTGTGCCCGCGTCGATCATCAATTCGGCCTGATCCTCAACGCTCTGCGCGAGCGCGGTCTCTACGACGACACCGCCGTCTTCTTCTTTTCCGACCACGGCGACTTCACCGGCGACTACGGCCTCGTCGAGAAGACGCAGAACACTTTCGAGGATTGCCTCACTCGCGTCCCATTCCTGGTCAAGCCGTCCACCGGTGTGCCAGTCGCGCCGCGTGTCAGCGATGCCCTCGTTGAACTCATCGACCTGCCAGCCACCATCGAGGAGCTGACCGGGATCACCCCCGGTCACACCCATTTCGGCCGCTCACTCCTGCCACTGCTTGGCGGCGAAACAGACGAGCAACGCGACGCCGTCTTCTGTGAGGGCGGACGCCTCCACGGCGAGACCCACTGCATGGAGCGGGAGAGCAAGGGCGCCCAGGACCCGGCGCAGCTCTACTGGCCACGAGTCAACCTCCAGCAGAGTGAGGGCTCCGAGCACACCAAGGCTGTGATGTGCCGCACGCGAGACTACAAGTATGTCCGCCGCCTCTACGAGTCCGACGAGCTCTACGATCTGCGCGCCGACCCGGACGAGCGTCAAAACCGGATCGAAGACCCGGCGCTGGCCGAACCGCTGGAGCGCCTCAAAGATCGTCTCCTTAACTTTTATCTGGAAACGACCGACGTTGTGCCGCATGATGCCGACCGCCGTCACTAGCGGCCCGCCTCATCCCGGGCCCATGAAAGGAGCGTGGTTCGACCAGGGTGACACTGAACTCATAGACGTCGCAATGGAAAGGAACCGGATCATGACGACCCCACGGATGTCCATATCGCCGCGTCAGGTGTCGCGGCGCGATGCCCTGCGCCTCGCGGGCGGCGCTGGATTCGCCGCCGCGCTCGCCGGGCACCAGTTGACCGCCGCGCAGGACGCGACACCGGTCACGATCCCCGACTCAGGGGCCAGCCTCCCGACGGGTGATGTCACCTTTCGGGCGCTCGTCCAGGGCACGGGACCACGCACTCCGTTCTATGAGGCGTTTTTTCCGGCCTACCAAGCGGCGCGGCCGAACATCACCGTGCAAGTCGAGGAGCTGCCGGAGGATCAGATTCAGCAGGTGCTCCCGATCGGCATCCAGAACGGGAACGCGCACGATCTCTTCATGCTCGGTGGTGCGCTGTCCACGGCGGAGGCGGTCAGCGCCGGTTGGGTCGCACCGCTCGATGACGTCATCCCCGACTTCGAGCGTTGGAAATCCCGATTTCCACCCGGTGTCTTCCTCGAAGGGATCACCGTCTTCGACGGCAAGACCTATACCTTTCCGCTCAGCTCGAACCAACGCTACAGCACGCTGCTCTTTTTCAACCAGCAGCTCATCGAGCAAGCAGGCATCGACCTGGTCGCCCAGCCACTTTCCTGGGAGCAGTTCCGCAACGCGGCCCGAACGCTGACCGGGCAGGGGCAGGGACAGTATTACGGACTCGTCATCGGCGCCGACGGCGGCGGCAGATTCGCCGAGATCGCGACGAACCTGGCCGTCACCGCCGGCGCGGCGGCCGGCACGACCATCTCCGGACCGATGGACTGGCGGACCGGCGAGTACGTCTTCACTTCAGACCAGATGCTGGCGGCGATCGACTTGATCGTCGCGCTCCATGCCGACGGCAGCGTGCTCCCCGGCGGTCTCTCAATGACGCAGCGGCAGGCGGTGGCGCGGATGCCCGCCGGTCAGGCGGCGATGTCGCTGGACGGCCCCTGGGTGATCGCGCGGTGGGCCGAGGAGGCGCCGGACTTCCAGTTCGGGCTGGGCAGCCAGCCGATCCAGCCCGGCGGGACATTCGCTCCTATCGGCTACGAGCCAGGCGGCGCGAACCCGCATTTCATCTACGCTGAGAGCCAACTCAAGGAAGTGGCGGGGGACATCTTCGCCTACTGGGGTAGCCCAGAAGGGCAGGCTGCGTTCCAGTCGATTGTCGGTGGCACCCTTCGCGCCATCCTGCCCGAGGC
>JACDBO010000483.1 GCA_013694885.1 Chloroflexia bacterium
ACCGTGAGCCCCTCGACGAAGCGGTATTGGCCCTCGGTGAAGTAGGGGAGGAACCGGCGGCGCAGCGGCGTCAGCTTCCGCATCAGGTCAACGAGGTCCGGGCAGTCGCGCAGGCGATAGCTGTGCATGTTCCCAGGGATGAGGTTGAGCAACGCGCCTTCCATGAAACCGATCAACGCGCCGCGGGGGTGCTCGTTGACGTTTGCGTTCAGGCGGAAACTCGGGAACACGTACCGAAAGGGAGCGACCTTGGCGAATTCCCAGCTGCTGGTCCACTCCCACGTGTAATCCAGCACCGGCACATTCACGTCGCTGACGTGCTCGGCCGAGTAGGTTCCATCCGGGTTCACGGTGTGGATGAGCTCCCGCGCCGCTCGCGCGAAATCCTGGAGCTTCTCGCCTTCCTCATCGGGGCGCCCATCGATCGCCGGGTTGTAGTTGGGGTCTTCCCAGGAGCGTCCCACATCGAAGCAGATGCCTTTGCCGCCCAGCGCCAGAAAGTGCTGGTAGGCGCTCAGTCCGGTTTCGTGCCATCCCGGCGAGAGCGCGGAACCCTGAATCATGGCGTGGGTGCCGCTGAATGGGAGTCGGAACAGCGGCAGGAAATCGCGTCCATACGTCCAGTTGTTGCCAACGGGCTGATGGCCGGCGTTGAGGTGGACCCAGTCGGGGTCGGTCTCATCGGTATCACGCAGAATATGGTGGCTGACGAAGAGCACGATCGGAACGCCCATCTCGGCGCACGTCCTGAGCGCCGCCCCGAACTCCTCCTCGGTACCCAACCGGGGATCGACAAAGATCGGATACCCGTTCTTGAACCACCAGTGCCAGAGGATGAGCTCGGTGACGCCCAACTCGGGATCGGTCAGCTCCTCGGCATACTCCGGCAGTTGCGAGAAGGTGAAGGTCGGCGGGGCGTTGCGGACGGCCGGCCAGAGGGAGCGCACCGCCAGCGCCTCCCGAATCCGCCGCGGCGCGTTGTACGGGTAGGCCCCGGCGGCGAACCGCTGGTAGGCTCGCGCCCCGGCGTACCAGTCCCCGGCGTGCGGCAGCAGGACGTACTCGCCGCTCTCCCACGTCGCGCCCGGCTCAAGTAGGGGGTAGTGCGACCACCGCAGATTGAGCCGCTCGACGGCGCGGTTGACCCGCTGGATCACGATGCCCTGCGCGGTGTGCCGGGTGTTGCGTGAGAAGAGGGTCAGCCCCTGGCGCTCGTCGCCGTAGTCCAGCCACTTCATGTTGAACCTGAAACCCGCGTAGGGAAAATACTCCTGGAGTGCCCGGTCGAGCCACCACGCATCATCCGGCCGCATCCGCAGCGTCTCGAACGGCTTGCTCTGATGCCTGCCGAGCTGGACGCGCATGTCGGCCGCGTTCCCCACGGCTTCAAGATCCATCAGTTGCGGGAAGATGATCTGGGGCAGCGGCCGCGTCCACCCGTTGTGGACCGTGGCGCTGATCACCAGCCCATCATCGGACGGGCGCAACCTGATCGTCACCTGGATCGGGAACGACCCCTCGCCGGATTCGAGATGATCGTAGCGAAGCACCAACCCGTCGCCATCCTGGCTGATCTCCGGCGACCCGTGCGTGCCGCATTCCAGAAAGTGCGATTGATAATGATCGAGCGGCGCGGCCACCCGCAGCAGACCCGCGCCGGACGGCTGCCGCACGAACTCGGTCGCCGGATCGTCCAGATGAATCGCGGCGATGGCGCCGGTCGCGACGTCGATGTCGACGCGGCCTTGGGGGATCGTGACCGTCTCTGTCGTCAGCTGCATCAGGTACTCCTCCGACGATCGTGGCGCAACGCGTCCGCTAGAAGGCGACCCGGACGGACGCCGGTTGGCCTGACGCCACCGATTCCTTGATCGCTTCGCCGATGGCGACCGTCTTCGCCGCGTCGAGCGCCGTGGAGCAGGTCCCGGCGCCGGTGCGAACAGCTTGGGCGAACTCGGCCATGTAGCGCCGCACCTCGCCTCCGTGGCCCTGTTCCTGGCCAAAATCGAGTGTGGCGGTAGGCAGACCGGGCAGCCGGTCGAGCACCACCCGGTCATGGACGAGACTTCCCTTGGTCCCGAACAGGCTCAGCGTCTCCATCGGCAGCGGCGGATGAATGATGCCGAACGCGCCGAGGATGCGGCCGATCGCGCCGTTCCAGAAGCGGACATTGACGAGGTAGGTGTCCGGTGTGTCGGCCGGGTAGCGCGGATCGACCCCGCTGTTGACGCCGTAGGCGAACACCTCCTCGGCATCCCCGAGATACCAGGTGAGCAGGGCCACGGGATGGCACATGCTGCCGATGGGAAAGTCCTTTGGTTCGAGATAGCGCCACGGGGTCTTGTCGAAGACCGGCCGCATATCGTGCACGTAGTGCGTTTCGCCGAAGACCAGGCGGCCAAGGTCGCCATCGTCGACAAGCTGGCGCGCGGCGATACAGTATTTGGCGTAGCGGGACGTTTCCCCCACCAGCAGCACGCGACCCGTCTGCTCGAGCAGGGCGAGGACCTGTTCGGCTTCGTCCGTCGAGATCACCATCGGTTTGGTGACGACGACATTCTTGCCCGCCCGCAACGCGGCGGAAATCATCGGGAAGTGCAGCGGATCGGGGGAATAGATGGCCACGGCGTCGACGTCCGGTCGTTCCAGCACGTCCTCGTAGCGGGTGGTCGTGTAGTCGATTTCAAACTCGCGCGCCGTGCGGGTCACCACGTCCTGATCCAGGCCACAGAGCGCCTTCAGGTGGAACCCGGAATCGTGGGACTGGGTGGCGCGGAGGCAGGCCCGGGCAATCGAACCGCATCCGATCACACCGAGGCCGATAGGGGCAGTTGCGTCCATCTTGCGCCTCTCACGCGGGCCGTCTAGCATGTGAAAACAGTTTTCACGATGGGACTGTAAACAAGCGGTGAAACCACGTCAAGACCGGTCCAATTGGAGCGTCACAGCTCCCGCACCGTCGTGCTGACGAAGGAAGCATGACGGTGGTGTGTGATGGGGCGACGAACGACACAATTCGCTGTACCACTCTACTCAGCATGATTGGTGAGGGGCATGTCACAACCAATCATGTTGAATTCGTATCACGTAGGTGAAAGGCGGAACCGTGTTCGACCGATCCTTCTTGCCGCCGGCGGATCTGGAATTCGTGGTCATGACGGATACGCACTACATGCTCGATCCCGGTGGGGAGCGGGTTGAGTTCGAGTCGAGGCGTCGTCAGGCGGCCCGCGCCGCTCACGCGCTCCGCCTCGTGGCCTCGCTCGACGCCGCGTTCGTCGTCCATCTCGGCGATCTGATCCAGGAGTTCCCGGAGAGCCACGGGTTTGCCGAGTCGCTCGATCAGGCGTTAGCCCAACTCGACGCGTGCGGAGTGCAGCCACGCCTGGTCGCCGGCAATCACGATGTCGGCGACAAACCGGACCCAACGATGCCGACCGACTGGGTGACCAGCGAGACACTGAAGAGCTTCCACGACCGGTTCGGCCAGTCCTGGTCCAGTTGGAACATGGCCGGTTGTCACTTCGTCGTCCTGAACTCGCAGATCATGAACGGACCCCTGCCCGAGGTGGCAATCCAGGAGCGCTGGCTCGAGGCGGATCTGGCCGCGCACACGGGGATGCCGATCTTCCTGTTCATGCACCTCTCGTTGTTCCTCGTCTCCCCAAGCGAACAAGGACTCGGGCATTACGACAACATCGACGAGCCGGCCCGGAGCTGGCTGGTGGACCTCATTCAAAGGCACCACGTCCAGATGGTGGTCAGCGGGCATACGCATTTCTCGTTCTTCAACCGGATCGGCGAGGCGAGATCGCGCGTGGTGCCGTCGACCGCCTTTACGCGCCCCGGCTTTTGCGAAGTGTTTTCGAGCGCACCGCCGCCAGAGCGCGGCCGAGACGATGTGTTCAAGCTCGGGTTCCTGCTGGTGCGTGTGCGCGACGGGCGGGCCAGCGTCCATCTCGTGCGGACCGACGGCGCGATGACCGGTCCGACAATATCGGTCCAACGGCTCGTCGCTCGCACGTCGCAGGATCTCCCGGATTCGCCGCTCGGGATCACGATGCGGCACCCGTTGTCCCCCGCGACAGAGGTGCCGATCGCCTGGCAATCGACGATCAGACAGCCGGTGCGCAACGACTATCCCTTGCTGGGGTGTCTCGAACTCGGTGTGCGCTACGCCCGCATCCCGGCCGCCGACCTCTCCAACGCCTCGCAGCGCGAGCGGCTGGCGACATTGCGCGACGAAGGCGTCTCGCTGACGGCGACCTGGATCTGGTCGGAGCGGTCGCCCCTGGTCACCGAGGCCGCTGAGCATCGCGATGGGCTGGACGGTATCGAGGTGCAGTATCCCGGCGCGCTGCTCCCCAACGCCGCGTGCTTGCGGGCAATCACCCGGAGCGCTCAGGAGACGCGCCTGCCGGTGGCACTCTCTCCCCTGCTGCCACGAGAGACGGTCCCCGGCAAGCAGCACGCGCGGACCCGCACGGGCTACCATCTCGCCGAACTCCCCGCCCTCGATCAGTACCTCGGCGAGCACGGCGTTCGGGTCGATCGTGTCCTGTGCCGCGTGGATGGTGGCCAGAGCCCGTGGAGCGCCATCGGGCAGACACACGACCTGCTCCCGCTTGGGCAGATCGCGGCGATTGAGTGGGCGGTCGAGTTTGAGGACGCGGACCCGCGGCGTCAGGTCAGCCGGGCCGTCGAGGCGATGGCCGCCACCGCGACCGTGTCCGGTGCGCGGCTCTTCCTCGAACCGCTGGTCGATCTCGACCGGACCATGGACGCCCCGCCGGGGTTGCTCGACCGCCTGTGCAATCCGCGCACCGTGTTTCATGTTGTGCGCACGCTGAACACCATCCTGTTCAGCGAGCCTCAGACCTGGAAGCCCGCGGCCGGCTCCTCCATCCCGGACGCCACCACCTTCGTTCTGGAATCCGCGGACGCACGGTTGCTCGTCATGCTGCCCGACGATCCCGAGCGCGCGGCGATCCGCCTCTCCGCCACGGACCTTCGCGCCGCCGTGGCCGACGCGCGTCCCGAGCGGGTGCGCGTGGTCCATCTCGAAACGGGCACCATCCGCTCACTGGACCCGCGCGCTCTCGATAGCATCACGGTGGATGGCGCCACCGTGCTTCTGGTGGAGCGCGGCAAGGCACAGGCGAGTAAGCTGCCGGACGCTTGACGTCGCACCGCGCGATGCGTAGTATGGCAACCGTCTCCAAAGTACGTGGAAACGCTTTCCACGAAATGACTTGGCCCAGATTATCCACGGGTCGAGACGGATAGACCCACTGCGGCTCGAAATGACAATTTGTGCGGCTGGCCGATATGCGGCTGGTGACTAACTCGTGAGAGCACGAACGTACCCGTGAGCCGCCGCGGATGCGGGCATAGGTGAAGATCGAGCCACCGGAGGGGACTTTCGATGTCGATCGGGACCGCGGACCGGGCCCAATCACTTGTCCGCGCGGGCAGCCCGCCTTCGGGGAAGTCGTTGTGGCAGCGGATGTGGTCCGTCCGCTGGTGCTATCTCTTCATGCTGCCGAGTCTCATCCTGACCGTCGCCTTCACCCTGTATCCGACGGTCATGTCCTGGTATTTCTCGCTGCTCGATTGGTCGGGGTTCGGCTCCGATCGCGACTGGGCCGGTTTCGCGAATTACCGGGAAGTGGTGCGGGACGACCTCTTCTGGAACGCCTATGTCCGCTCGTTTCTGTTCACGTTAGCCGGAGCGCCGATCAAGATCGGCCTCGCGCTCGTCGTCGCCCTGGTCCTCAACGACGCATCGCTCAGGTTCCGCTCGTTCTACCGAACCCTCTTCTTTCTCCCGGTGGTGACGAGCAGCGCGATCATTGGCATCGTCATGACGTTCATCTTCAGCCCGCTCGATGGTCCGGTGAATATGGTGCTGCTCCAGCTCGGGTTCATCGACATCCCGGTCGACTTCCTGGGCGATCCGGACACCGCGCTGTGGACCGTCGTCGCCGTCTACATCTGGAAGTGGTTCGGCGTGACCATGATCTACTGGCTGGCGGCCTTGCAGGTCGTCCCCCGGGAACTCTACGAGGCGGCCCGCATCGACGGCGCCAACCGCTGGAACATGCATCGATCGATCACGCTGCCGCTGATCGTGCCCTTCGCGCTCGTGATCGTGCTGATTACGGTCGTCAGCGCCCTCAACATCTTCGGTCTGGTGCAGACCATGACCGGCGGCGGTCCCTTCTTCGCCACGGAGGTGATGGAGCTGTACATCTACCGTAATGCCTTCGGCGCGGGCGAAGTGCCCCGCCTCGGATATGCCTCCGCCGCCGCCGTCTTCTTCGGGATCACCGTCTTCGCGGTATCGCTGCTGCAAGGGTGGGGTCTGAAGAAGGCGAACACGGCCCGTGCCCAGATGAAGACCCAGTGACAGGAGCATCCCGGTGATGCGACACCGCGCGACAACCGCGATCGCGATGACGGCGAAGAAGCAACGCCTGGTCGGGGCGCACGATATTCCGTCGCCCCGGCGAGGGTTTCGATGGCGCCCGCGGTCGGTGATCCCCCATCTGGTGCTGCTGCCGATCTGCTTCGTCTGGATCTATCCCTTCCTCTGGATGGTCTCGGCGGGTCTGAAGACGGAGCGCGAGATCTACTCCGGGTTGAGTCTGATCCCGGAAACGCTCCGCTGGGAGAACTTTCAACGGGCCTGGGTCGTGGCGCGGATCGGCGAGTACTTCGTCAACACCGTCATCATCACGGTCGGCTCCATCGCCATCGTCCTCTTCTCCGTCGCCCTCATGGGCTACGTGCTGGGCCGCTTTCAATTCCCTGGCAAGAAGCTGGTGATCGCCATCTTTGCCGCAACGATTTTCCTGCCCGAGGGGTACACGATTATCCCGATCGTCGAGTTGCTCCAGCGTCTGCACCTGACCAACTCGCTCGCTGGCGTGACATTGGCCCAGTCGGGCGGGGCCCATGTGGTCATGGTCCTGCTCTTCGCCGGCTATTTTGCCCAGCTACCCAAGGACCTCGAGGAAGCGGCGGTCGTCGACGGCGCCAGTTTCTTCCGCGTCTTCTGGGAGGTCATGCTGCCCCTCGCCAAGCCGGTTGTCGCCACGACGGTCATCCTCCAGTTCATGTCCAGCTGGAATGCCTTTCTGCAGCCGCTGGTGCTGACCCTGTCGCGGCCGGACCTGCGGACCCTGGCGGTCGGCATGTATGCGTTTCGCGGCGAGTACTCGACCGATTGGAGCGGGATGGCGGCGGCCTCCGCGATCAGCCTGGCGCCGGTCATCATCACGTTCCTGTTCTTGCAGCGCTACTTCATCGAGGGCATCGCGGGATCGGTGAAACAGTGACGGGCCCGCCGAAAACGAGAAAGGAGTGATCGGAGCAATCACGAAACGCCTGCGGCGATCGTAACTGACACGGAAAAGGAGTCGAGCATGGACCGCAAACAGAACCACACCCCTAAATCCGCCACGATGACGCGACGATCCGCGCTGCAGTTGGCCGGTGCCGCGGCCCTTGCCGCGGGGACCGTGAGCACGACCGGCTTGTCCGCTGCCGCCCAGTCCACGCCGAGCCCGGCGGCGCCCGCGTACCCACTGGTGCTCGAGCAGGGGCCGATCAAGATCTACGACTACGGCCTGACGCTGCCCACCGACGACGTCACCTTCCGGTGGGCGGACCACCAGGGAGTTCGGGTGCCCTTCCATGAGGCACTCCACGCGGCGTTCATGGAGGCGTATCCCAACATCACCATCGAGTACGACTCCCTTGGGCAGGACCTTGCCGAGCTGCTGGCCGTCGGTGTCCAGAGTGGCGATGCGCACGACGTGCTTCCCAGCAACGCCGGCATCCTGGCGCCGCAGGCGGTGCGGGAGGGGTGGATCGCCCCGCTCGACGACGTGCTGCCGAATTTCGAACAATGGAAGGCCGCCTACCCGCCGAATACGTTCCTGCCCGGTATCAATGTCTTCGATGGCAAGACCTACAGTTGCCCGATGTACGCGTCGAAGTTGCACCGGAACTTGCTCTTCTACAACACCGGGTTGCTGCGGGACGCGGGCTACGATCCCGCCACCACGCCGCTGACCTGGGATGACTTCCGCGCCGCGGCCCGCACCGTGACCGAGCAGGGCAACTACGGTTTCATCAGCGCTGGCGGTCCCGGCAGTTCCTTCGTGGTGACGTTGGCGGAGATCGCCGGCGCCCACGGCGGCGAGTTCAACTGGCAGACCGGCGAGTTCAACTACACCAGCGACCAGTTTCTGGCCGCGATCGACCTGATGATGGCGATGAACGACGACGGCAGTTTCCTGCCGGGTATGGCCTCGATGACCGATACCGATGTGCGGGCGCGGTTGCCGCAGGGCCGGGCGGCCATGTACATCTCGGGCATCTGGAACGTCTCGATTTGGGAGCAGGCGGAACCGGGGTTCGACTTTGGGGTGGCCAGCGCACCGGTCCCAACCAGCGGCGAGGCGTTCCCGCTCAGCATCGCCCCTGGCATTGGCGAAGCGTATTACCTCTACGCCGGCAGCGACTACAAGGAGATCGCGGCGGCGCTCTTTGCCTTCGTCGGCAGCCTGGAAGGCAATGTCGCGCTCAAGGAGATCAGCAAAGCCGTCAACCCGGCGGTGTTCCCCGAGGCGAACGAGATCGTCGATCACAGCGAGCGCGGCAAGCGGGCGATCGAGATCAATGACCAGCAACTGCGGCTCAGACCAGCACCCGCCGTTCGCAACCTCGACGCCACCCAAGTGGAGATGGAGCGGCGTCCCGTCACCCCCAACTTGATGGACGTCGTCAACGGCATCTTTTCCGGTCAGGTCGGTGACCCGCGCGCGGCGATGCAGGACCTTCAGGATCGCTCCAACCAGGAGCTCGACCGCGCGATCCAGGCGGCGGTGGACAGCGGAGCCCAGGTGAGCCGCGACGACTGGGTTTTCTCGAACTGGGATCCCGCGGAGGACTACGACCTGGAGAAGTACGAGGAGCTCTAGCGTGGGTTGCATCCTGCCGTAGGGGCAGCGTCCAGCGGCCGGTGCGTGCCGCTCGCGCCGCCGGTTGCTGGACGCTCCGGCAAGTGTGTTCCCAGTGTGTTCCCAGGTCGCACACAGCCATCGTAACTGGGGCCGGTGTCTGACTCGGCGTGACGTTGCGTCGCGGGACCACTCCAGTCCACGGATGGGCCCGGATGCGCAAGGACAGGAAGGAACGAGGACCCGTGCTCAACGCGACAGAACGGTCGAGCGAGATTTTCGAGACCGCCCAGCGGTACATTCCCGGTGGCGTGAGCAGTGCCAATCGGCGCGTCGAGCCGAACCTGACCTTCACGCGCGCCGAAGGTGCCTACATCTACGAAGCCGATGGGCAGCGCTACATCGATTACCACGCGGCGTTTGGCCCGGCCATCCTGGGGCATTGCCACCCCGAGGTCAACCGGCGCGTCGCCGCAACCCTCGATCGCATCGATCTGATCGGCGCCGGCGCCGGCGAGCTGGAAGCGCAGCTCGCGCAAAAGATCGTGGAGCACGTTCCATCGGCGGAGAAGACGCTCTTCTGCAACTCGGGTTCGGAGGCAACCTACTCGGCCCTTCGGGTGGCGCGGGCCGCCACCGGCCGGCGCAAGCTCATCAAGTTCCAAGGCTGCTACCACGGCTGGCACGATGCCGTGGCCATGAACGTCATCAGCAGCGCCGCCAAGATCGGTCAGCGGGACCTGCTGTCGGCCGGTATGACCCCGGAGGTGGTGGAGGATACGCTCGTTCTTCGGTTCAACGATGTCGAGGAGCTGACGCGCGTCATCGAGCGGCGGGGTGACGAGATCGCGGCGGTCATTCTTGAGCCGATCCCCCACAACATCGGTACCGTGATGCCCCACGACGCGTTCCTGCGGCGCATGCGCGACCTGACCGCGGCTCACGGCATCGTGCTGATCTTCGACGAGGTCGTCACCGGATTCCGGCACACGCTGGGTGGCTATCAGGCGGTGGCCGGGGTCACACCCGATCTGACCACGATGGGCAAGGCGATCGCCAACGGGTTCCCCCTCGCGGCGCTGTGCGGGCGCGCGGACCTGCTGGATCGCTGCGGACCGGATGGCGATGTCTTCTTCGCGGGCACCTTCAACGCCCACCCGGTCGGCGTCGCCGCGAGCCTGGCGACCATCGACATCCTTGAGCGGCCCGGCAGCTACGAGCATCTCTTCGGATTGGGCGAGCGGATGCGGGCCGGCATGACCATGCTTATCGATCGCTATGGTATCCAGGCAACCTCGACCGGCTTCGGCTCGGTCTTCGTCACCTATTTCATGTCCGCCCCAATCGACGATTACGACGATCTCCTGCGCAACGATGTCGCGGCATTCGTGCGGTTCCGGCGAGAGATGATTACGCGGGGGGTGTACATGCTCCCGGTCAACCTGAAGCGCAACCACGTCAGCCTGGCGCACACGGTCCAAGACATCGACACCACCCTTGAGGCCGCGGAGGACGTTTTGAAGCAGATGCGATGAGCACGCGGATCAGGTGGGGTCGTCGCAGAGCGCTACCAACCTGCCCACGGTCCGCCAGTTGCGGCTGGTGCTGACCGCGTCGAGTGCTCGGTCGAAATAGTCGTTGGTCAACCGGCCGCGGGCCACGCCATTGGGCGCGTGAATGTAGATGGCCCGGTCGACGACGGCGAAGCGGTCCGGCGGCGACCGGTCGGGGTCGAGCTTGGCCACCCGCTCCGGCGTGGGCACCCCGCTGAGCACCATGACGTGCAGCTCCTTCTCCGGCGCCCCCTCTGTCAGGAACGGATTGCCCAGGACGATTGCCCGCAGCTCATCGGCGGACAGGAGCACCACCGGAACCGTCAAGCCGAGCTGCTCCCTGATCCGGGTGGTGATGGCGGCACCGATCGTGACCGCGTCCGTCGGTGAGGCGTCGAAGAGCACATTGCCGCTCTGGACCACGGACCGCACGTTGGCGCCGCCGGCCCGCTCGACGTAGCCGCGCAGCTCCGCCATCGGCACCATGTTCTTCCCACCGAGGTTGATGCCGCGCAGCAACGCAACGTGCGTAGACACCACCACCCCTCCGCCATTCTGAGTAGTTCGTCTCAGCGGATGTGTCGTCCATCGCCCGCCGCCTACAGTCGTCATTCTGACGAAGGAAGAATCCCAGCAGCAGCATCGCCGGCGAAGCCGATGCGCCGCGGCGCATACCGCTCAACCGAGAGGCACTTTCATACGGCGACTTCGCCGTCGCATGACCAAGGCAGGAGCGCTCCACCACTGTTCAGCCGGATTCCATAACGACTCGGACCGTCTACGATTCGGGCGCCAGAACGAACGCGACCTCGTCGACGTAGCACCAGAGCCACTCCTCGCCCGGTTGGTACGACTGGATGACCGGGTGCCTGGTGGCGTGAAAATGCGCCGTGGCGTGCTTGTTCGGTGAGTCGTCGCAGCACCCGACGTGACCGCAGACGCGGCACAGCCGCAAGTGAACCCAGCGATCCCCGCTCCGCAAACACTCCTCGCACCCCTCCGGCGTCCGGACCGCGACCTCCTGGATCTGGTCGAGGTGACCGCAATTCTCCATCAGCTCACTCCCTCTGGATAGCCGTGCTCCAACGCGGTGCGATCCCAACTGGCCAGTGTCGCGGCGGCCTCGTAGACACTCTGGAAGAACGCCAGGATCGTGCCGTCGGGGTCCGATGTCTGGCGCGCCGCCTCGTACGGCAGGATGAACTGGCCGAGTTGTGGGTGAAATGCGGCGTCGTCGGGCTGGACCGTCGCCGCCTTGAAACCGTCAGGCTCGGGAAAGATGTAGGCGTAGAAGGCCGGTTCGCCGAGCTCAACGCCGAAGAAGTTGGCGTTGCCCGGCCAGAAGCCAATGGCGATGTTCTCCTGATCCTCGGCAAGCTGGAAGAAGCGCGGTGCGCCCGCCGGCAGCGGTGGGGCGGGTCGACCGGAGAAGCGAGTCTGGGCGAGGTCGAACGAACCCCAGTAGAAGAGCACCGGGCTGCTCTTGCCGCCGAACGGCGCCCGGTAGCGCCCCAGCACCCGCTCGGTCCCGAGCATGATCCGCCACCAGCGCTGCACGGCGTCCGCGTCGTAGGCGTCATGCTCGCGGTCGACCGCGCAGGAGATCACCGGCGCGACGATCTCCACCGGCATCGGGTCGATCGCGACCTCGATCCCCAGCGCCCGGAGCGCGGTGAAAAACTCGTCGTAGAAGTCGGCGACCGCCCGCGGGATAAGCGGCAGCACCTTCGTCGCCCCGTCGCTGGTCTGGATGAACAGGTTGTGCTCGATGAAGTCGAGGCTGATCTCGACGGAGCGGTCCCCGGCGGGCATCGGCCCGGTCGTCAGCCCGCGCACCGTCAGGTGCAATGCCACGTTCCACCACTGGTTGAGAAACGGCGTCAGCGCCAGTTTGGTCTTGCCGACGATCTGCAACCACCGGTGCAGCGTCGCCTGCGTCTCCCGCCAATCGTCCAATGGCAAAGGTGGCCAGGCGTTCGCGGTCGTTATTGTCTGTCTATTTGGTGACATCAGCTCGCCTCCCGTCTCGTCGGTCAGGCGCGGGCCTGAAGGCCCACGCTCAACAAGGAAGCCCCGTTGGAGCTGAGAACTCGTGTGGCATCAGGTCCGCGACCCGAGCCACCGCATGACGCCAACGTCCTCAGCCTCCAAGAGGCTTCCTTGTTGCGGAGCCGGGAGCCCGGTGCTTGAGCGCCGGGTCTCCGCCGCCGTGGATCATCCATCACGCCGGTCCCTCTGTCTGCTGCTCGGCGTGCGCGGTCTCCTCGGCGGTCGGTTCCGTCGTCTGCAAGGCCGGGTCGTGGCGCGCCTCTTCGGTGTCAGATGCCTCGTCTGTAGAAAGCGCCTGTGGCGCCCAGACGTGGCGGGGGTCGAGGCGGCTGGCCAGGACCTCGGCGATGTGCCGGCTGGCGCGGTCGGTGAAGTGCTCCAGTTGCTGGCGGCAGGAGACGCCGGCGACGCTGACGATCACGTCCATCGGCGTCGCCCGCACCGTCGGGAAGAGGCGCTCTTCACCGATCTTGCGCGAGACCTCGTAGTGCTCGGCCTCGTAGCCGAACGAACCGGCCATGCCGCAGCAGCCGGCGCCGCTCTCGGTCGGCCGGCAGCCGGCTGCCTTCAGGATTTCCAGACTCGGACCGACGCCGATCAGCGCCTTCTGGTGGCAGTGGCCGTGGAACAGCACCTCCGGTCCGGAGTTCCGCTTCCAGCCGATCCCAAGTTCACCGGCGGCGTCCAGCTTGGCCAGGAACTCGTCGATCATGTAGGACTGCGCGGCCACCACGTCGGCCTCGTCGTCGTCCGGCAGCAGGTCGTGGTACTCGTCGCGCAGCGTCAGGATGCAGCTCGGCTCGGTGCCGACGATCGGGATGCCCTGCCGTGCGTAGCGTGAGAGCAGGCCGACGTTGCGGCGGGCGTTCCGGCGCGCGGCGTCGACTAGCCCCTTGGAGAGCATCGGCCGCCCGCAGCAGACCCGCCGCTCCTCGACGATCACCTCAAAACCGGCCGCCTCCAGCAGGCGGACCGCCGCCATGCCGACCCGCGGGTAGTTGTAGGTGGCGAAGGTGTCGTGGAAGTAGACGACCTGCCCGCGCGTCGCCGGCAGCACCGGTCGATGTTGCCGGTGCGATCGCCAGCGGTGCAGAAACGTGCGCCGCGCGAACGGCGAGAGCTTGCGGTCCGGGTGGACGCCGAGCAGCTTCATCACCGGCCTCGCCAGCGGTGTCCGCAGACCGATGTTGGCGATCGGCGCGATCGGCGCCGAGAGCTTCGACAGGGTGTGGATGCGGCCAAAGACCCGCGCCCGCAGCGGGGTGCCGTGCCGCGAGTGGTACTGAGCCAGAAACTCCGTCTTGATCTTGGCCATATCGACCGACGAGGGGCACTCCGTCTTGCACGCCTTGCAGGAGAGGCACAAATCGAGCACGTCGTAGGTCGCCTTGGAGGCGAAATCCTTCGGCGTCAGCGTGTTGCCGGCCAGCGCGTTGCGCAGGGCGTTGGCGCGGCCGCGCGTCGTGTCCTTCTCGTCCTTCGTCGCCATGTACGACGGGCACATCGTCCCCGCCTTCAGTTTGCGGCAGACGGCGGCGCCGTTGCACATTTCGACCGCGGCCATGAACCCGCCCTCGGCCGAGAAGTCGAGGTGGGTCTTGATCGTCATCGGCTGGTATTTGGGGCCGAAGCGCAGGTTCTCGGTCATCGACGGCGCGTCGACGACCTTGCCGGGGTTCATCAACCCACCAGGGTCGAAGATCGCCTTGAGCTCGCGCATCGCGGCGTAGAGCTCGGGACCGAAGATGAGTTCGTTCAGCTCCGAGCGCTGCAAGCCGTCGCCGTGCTCGCCGCTCATGACGCCGCCGAAGCGGTGCGCCAGCTCGGCGGCGTCATGAGCCAGCTCCTCCATCGCTGTCACCCCGTCGAACGTCTTGAGGTTGAGCAGCGGGCGGATGTGCAGGCAGCCGGCCGAGGCGTGGGCGTAGTAGGCGGCGGTCGTACCGTGGCGGGCGACCATCTCCTCGACGGCGCGGACGTACTCCGCCAGGTGCGGCACCGGCACCGAGACATCCTCGATCACCGGGATCGGCTTGGCGTCGCCGCGCACGCTCATCAGCAACCCGAGCCCGGCCTTGCGCACCGACCAGACATCGGCCTGCCGCTTCGGGTCGAGCACGACCTGCGGCTCCGCATCGAGGCGGACGCCCCGCTGCTGGAGGTGTGCGGCCAACCGGCTGGCCTTGTGGGTCAGCTCACCCTCACTGGCGCCGTAGAACTCCACCGCCAGCACGGCCGCCGGGTTGCCCTCGATAAAGGCGATCTGGCTGGCGTAGCCGGGCTGCTCGCGAGTCAACTCGATCAGCATCCGGTCCATCAGCTCGATCGCTGACGGCTCGGTCTCCAGAATCAGCGGCGTCGCCTCCATCGCCGCCACGATGTCGTCGAATTGGAGCAGGACGAGCGCGGTTCCCTCCGGCGTCGGCACCAGGTCGAGCGTGGCCCGCAGCAG
>JACDBO010000004.1 GCA_013694885.1 Chloroflexia bacterium
TGCTCGAACAGCGACGGTGTCAAGGCGCCCCGTACGACCTCGAAGAAAAAGACGCTGCCGGCCGGCACGGCGAAGTCGGTGGCTCGCGCCCCCTGGTTGCCGGATTGAGACAAGTCCCAGCCACTGACCGGGACACGGCGCCCGACCGCTGCCCCAACCAACCTCAGCGAGCATGTGTCGCGGTCTAGGCTCGGCGGCGCTCCTGCCGCCAGCCAGCCCGGTCGCCAGCCATCGGTGAAAATGGCCGGTGTCAGCAACTGCAGGCGAATGCCACGTGCACCGGTGAGCTGTTCAGACGAAGGGAGGCTCGGCGCTGGCCACGCTACTACGCCCGGCTCGACCACCGCGAGGCGGCGCTCGCCGCCCAGTGGCACGAACGCCGGCGTCTGGTCCCACGATTCCGTCGTCTGAAGACGGGCGACCAGCGCGAGTTCGGGCTGAGACCGAGGTCCCGGACCAGAACCATCGCCACCGCCAGGCGCGGACACATTCACCCCTCGCGGTGAGTGTTCGTCACGAGGCCAGTCGTTGAAGGTCAGCGCCTCGGTGCTGAAGAGCCGGCCTTCCTCGCCGGTGCCGGTGCGGCGCTCGATCTTGACGTGGGTGCGCGTCTGGCGGTCCAGTGCGGGCAGACACGCGCGGGGTGGCCGTTGCTCATCGACACGCGCCCTCCACCGTGCGCGATCTGTCGTCGTCAACCAGTGGCAGACATCGGCGAGCGACCAAAACTCGGGAGCGTCCGCGTCCGGCTTGTAGTCATTCGCCACGGTCAGCGGTCGCAGGTCGGGGCCGTTTTCCGGCCAGAGGCAGCCGGAACCAGGTTGGTCGCTCGTGGTCGAGTTCGTCTCGGGCCGGAGGGCCAGAAAATCGGCGCGTCCGGCAAGGTCGCGGTCGGCAAGCGTACTCGGGTGCGTGAAGTGAACAACGTCGCGCGGTGCCGGGACGTAGATGGTCCAGTCCTGTTCGCCCGCCTCGCGCGCAGCGAGGAGCGGACCATGCACCTCGATCCTCAGTGCGCGTTCCGGCCCATCGGCGCCGGCACCCGTCCAGCGAAAACGAGGGGCGGCGGTGTTCCCCACATGGCTGCGCAGCGTGCCCGCGATGGTCCGGGGCAGTGGCCACGGCAGGGTGAAGGCCCGCGCGCCGGCTTCGGCGGCGAACGGTCGCGCATCGCGCACGATGATCGGGTCTCGCGGCCGGAGCAGGATGGTCGTAGGGCTCATGCCCGTGACCTCAGGTGCCCCTCGCCATTGGCTGGCGAAACTGGCACGCGCCTCGTCGTCACCTCATCCCAGCGGGCAAGCGCGGTGCCCGCACCGGCCCTGACCGCGTCCGCGAGCCGCCGCGCGATAATCAGCTCACTGACCACCTCGCCGAGTCGTTTGAGGTCGTCGCCGATCAAACGTTCCACCGTCTCGCGCACCGCCTTATCGACGTCTCGCCGGCCAGCGTCCGCACGCTTGCGCATCAGAATCCGTCGTGTTTCCCGGCGCACGAGGTCGGCGAGGTCACTGGCCCGCGTCAGGCGCACACCGTCCAGTTCGAGGAAGAGCGTCCGGAGTTCGTAGGCGGCGCTGTCTGGCAAATGGTCCCCGTCGTGGAGGTCGATCCAGTCGCGCCACCGCTGGGCGGGAGGCGGCGTCGCGCTCCAGGGTCGCGGTGGTACCGTCAGCGCCGTCTCGCCACTCGTTCGCGTGTGGAGCGCAATCGCGAGGGCGTTGCGCGGCTTCTTGGCGGCCCGCTCGGCCGCCACACTCCAGCGCAGCAGGTTCTGCAAGTGCTCCGCATAGTGCCCAATGGCGATCCCGACGCTCAACGTCGGCAAGGCCGCCTCAGCGACATCGGGGAGCGCGCCCCGCATCACATCAGCAAAGATCAGCCTCAAGCGTTCGGCACAGGGGATCGCGGTGTCGAGGGGGAGGAAAGCCAGCACATCGTCCCCGCCACTGTAGATCAACGCGCCAGAATGCTGG
Source organism: Chloroflexia bacterium (assembly GCA_013694885.1). GTDB lineage: Bacteria > Chloroflexota > Chloroflexia > Thermomicrobiales > UBA6265 > JACDBO01. The sequence continues at coordinate 1,974 of JACDBO010000004.1, forward strand.
CGGACGGTGTCGTCGGCCCGCCGCGCGAAGCCGAGCAACTCGTTGGAGAACAGCTGATGCTGCTGGATTCGGGTGAGCTCGCCGATCGCGGCACCCTTCTGTGTTCGGGTGAGCTCACCGATCGCGGCGCCCATGTGGTCGCCGTCGGCGCGCAGGACGGCGAAGTAGGGCAGGAAGTCGCTCATGCCCAGCCTTTGGCGAAGCTTTCTTGCCGCATCGCCGAACGATTGGGCGGTGTCCATTTCCTCCCTGGTCAAGTCTCGCCCGTCGACTCGGTCGACCCTGGCGCGATAGAAGAGCTGGCAATCGAACGGGAACGGTGCGTAATGCGTGAGACCATTCTTGTCATTGGCCTCGAACCGCTCCGCCAGGTCGGCGTCGTGCAGCCGGGAAGCCAGGTCCTTGAGCGTCGCCAGATCCTCCCCGGCGTCGTGCGCGCGACGGATGAATGGGTCGATGGCGACCCGCGAGGTGGAGACGAACCGCTGCTGCGCATCGAGACGCTTGATGAGCGAGACGCCATCCAGCTGTTCATTGGGGCTGAGCCGAAGTGCTCGCCGCACCGCCCGCGCCGGATGGGTATCGCCGCTGACCCGCTCGGGGAGCAGCACCGACTCCAGACCCGGATCGAGCGAGCTCTTGAAGCGACCGGCGCGGCCATGTGCCGGCCGGAAGTCGCGGAGCGTCTTGCGACCGCTCAGCAGCCGCTCGACCCGCAGG
>JACDBO010000008.1 GCA_013694885.1 Chloroflexia bacterium
CTTCTGTATAGGTCTCCAGGCTCGTTCGTCGTGAATACCCTGGAACGCACCGATGCATGAGTTCGAACTGATAGCCGGGTTGCTGGTGGCAGTCTGCCTGCTGGTGGCGCTGGCAAACCGGCTCCACATCCCCTACCCGATGGTGCTGCTGGTCGGCGGGATCGTGCTCTCGTTGGTGCCGGGGTTGCCGGAGGTGGCGCTCGATCCGGAGCTGGCGCTCGTCCTGTTCCTGCCGCCGGTCCTCTTCTCGGCCGCGTTTTTCACCTCGTGGCGGGATTTCCGCGCCAACGTGCGGGCGATCAGCCTGCTCGCGTTCGGGCTGGTGCTGACGACGACCGTGCTCGTCGCCGTCGTTGCCCACGCCACAATCGACGGGATGAACTGGGCGACCGCCTTCGTCCTCGGCGCGATCGTCTCGCCGCCGGACGCGGTGGCGGCGACGGCAGTCTTCCAGCGGCTGGGGGTGCCGGATCGGGTGGTGACGATCCTGGAGGGGGAGAGCCTGGTCAACGATGCCAGCGCGCTGGTCGCCTACCAGTTCGCGGTGGTGGCGGTGGTCAGCGGGGTCTTCTCGCCGCGGGAGGCCGCGTTCGAGTTCGTCGTGCTCGGCGTCGGTGGCGTGGCGTTCGGGCTGCTGGTCGGGGTGGCCCTGACGAGGCTGATCCCGCTGGTCCGGGAGCCCTCGCTGGAGATCACGGTGTCCTTGCTTGCCCCGTTCGCCGCCTACATCCCCGCCGAGCAGTTGGGGCTCTCGGGGGTGCTGGCGACGGTGATGGCCGGGCTCTACTTCGGGCGGCAGGCGCCGAGCGTGCTGCCGCCGTCGTCGCGCATCCGTGGGCAGGCGGTCTGGGAGGTGGCGCTGCTGCTGGTCAACGGGCTGGTCTTCATTCTGATCGGGCTCCAGCTGAGCGGGATCCGGGAGGCGCTGGGCGATCGGGCGATCGGCACGCTGATGTGGCAGGCGCTGGTCATCAGCGCCGCGGTGATCCTGATCCGGCTGGCGTGGGTCTTCCCGGCAACCTACCTGCCCCGGATGCTCAGCTCCCGCCTGGCGGCCCGCGATCCAGCGCCAAACTGGCGGCCAGTCTTCATCGTCGCTTGGTCGGGGCGGCGTGGGGTCGTCTCGCTGGCGGCGGCCTTGGCGCTGCCGGTGACGCTGGATGATGGGTCGCTCTTCCCCTTCCGATCGGAGATCATCTCGATTGCCTTCATCGTGATCGTGGTGACGCTGCTGGGGCAGGGGCTGCCGCTGCCGTGGATCATTCGCAAGCTCAATATCCACGGCGATAGCGTGGTCGAGGAGGAGGAGCGGGCGGCTAAACGGGCGGCGGCGCGGGCGGCCCTGGCGCGGATCGACGAACTGGACGGCGAGTCGTGGGTGCCGGACGACCACATCGGCGAGCTGCGCGACCGTTACCATCACATGCTGGACCACTTGTCTGACGATGAGGAGACCACGCTCGACGACGACCACATTCAAGGCTACCTGCGCCTGCGGCAGGAGGCGCGGGCGGCGGCGCGGCGGGCGTTGATCGACCTGCGCGACCGTGGTGAGATCGGCGATGAGGCGCGCCGCCGCGTCGAGTCGGCGCTGGACCTGGATGAGTTGCGGGTCGAGATCTAGCGCCGCACCATGTTTGGGCTAGAGCCAGGTGTAGACGTCGAAGTCGAGCTGGGCCCGGCGCAGGTCCGCGTCGAGCGTGGCGATGCTCATGACCCCGGCCCGCTGCGCGTCGAGCAGTATCGCGGCGTCGTTGGTGTCCAGCCGGTAGTGGCTGACCATCCGCAGAAGTTCTCGCTCGAATCGGTGGCCACTCGGCAGGGGCGCGAGGTCGTGCGGTTGGAGCATCTTGAGCCCGGTTAGGGCGAGTACGTGCCGAAGGCGCTCCAGTTCCGGAGAGAAGGTGTCCAGGAGACCCGGCATAACCTTGAACAAATCGAGCCAATCGAAGCGGCGACGCGTTGGGAACGCCTCCGCGAGGGCAGCGTGATGGTTCGCCACCTCGGCTCGGAACAGCTCTCGGATGGCGACGTGAAAGAGTTCCTGCGCGACCACCGATGTGAGCAATCCGAGCGATCCTTGATTTCGCAGGAGATCGAAGAATCGCGTGGCGCGCGGTGTCGATGGAAGTGTGGGTAGCCGGTTCGCAAAGTTCAGCCCAGCAACCACCAGGCTCGTATCGACAATGAGCGAATCGGGAAGCTGCACCCCGTGCCGTCCAAGGTCGACCAGGCGGCCGGGCATGAGCGTGGGTTACCACTCATCGAGATCGGGCTTGCCGCGTTCGGCGCGCCACTCACGGAGGCTTTGCAGGAGGCCGTCTGGTTCAAACGTCTTGCGGACGAAGTCATTGAGGTCGGCTGCTGGATCGCCGCCCGCCGCGACGTACTGATCGATCTCGCGACGAAGCTCATTCGTGTGCCGCTCCAGGTTGGCGCGGGCGATGGCCACTTGTTCCTCGTAGGACAGTTCGGTTTTCGTTTCTCGCTTGGCGACCATGGTGCGTTCTCCCGAATGCCACCCATCGTACGGCCCGTGTGGTTGCGGCGCAACCGGACGCAGACGACGCACCGGGCTAGGGGCCTGGCGGGCTTGGCGGACCGCTTGCCTTCCGCGCGGATTACTCGTACAGTAGTAAACAGAGACACAATATTCCGCGTGGCCCCGCCACGCACCTCGCTGCCGAGGAATCCCACCCGCACCCCACGCGCGACGACGATGTCGCGCGGCCAGGCAGGGTGAGAGGATGTGTCCGGAGAGGTCGCCTGCCCGGCGACGGGTGCGATGCGTCGCACCACCACGAAGAACGCCCCGGACAGCATGTCCGGGGCGTTTCTGTCTGTTCCCGCTCAACCCATGATAAGGCTGACGCAGTCTTGTCGGCCAGATCAATCCGCCTCGGTTTTGGTCTGAGCCAGGGCCGCAACCGGCGCGGGAAGGCTCAATACGCCGTCGTGCGCTTCAATGAAGGCGAGAAAGTTGTCGGGGTTGAGGAACTCGATGCCGATCGTTTCCTGATGCTCGTCCACATCGGCGTACACATGATCCCCAATCTCGCCCTCCTGGACCTGGATGTAGAGCGCGCGTGCGAGCGCGTCGTAAGTGATGCTCATCGTTCCCAATCCGCTTGTTCTCCTCGTTAGACTGTCATCCCGGGCGGAAGAGAGCCTGTCCCGATCGTCAGGAGGGGAATCTCGTCTTCCGGTGGGACCAGTGTCCATGAACGAGAGATTTCTCGCGCCGGCTGCTCTGAGAAACTCACTGGCAACCGCGTACGTACGAGCTCCCATTTTCATGGCTGGTGGCGTCCCACCGGGTCATGAACACTCGAAATGACCGCGTATGACGGGCCGCGTGTATCGATGCTCTCTCTCGTGGGAGCCCATGTCACGTTGGGTTGCCGAGGTGGTGCTGGAACCAGGTGAGGACGCGGGTGTAGTAGTCGATGCGGTGGGCGGCGGGACCGCCGCGCAGCATCAGGTGGGAGCCGCCGGGGTAGCGGACGAACTCGACCTCGCACCCGGCCTCCTTCAGGGCGACGAACATCTGCTCGCCCTGACCGATCGGGCAGCGCTCGTCGGCCTCGCCGTGGACGATCAGCGTCGGCGTGGTGATGCGGTGAGCGTGGGTGGCGGGCGAGCGCTCCTGGCACCATGCCCGGCGCTCGTGCGGGGTGCCGCCCCACTGCATTGGCCCGAAGACGTGGCCGATGTCCGATGTTCCGTAGAAGGATTCCATGTCGAAGACGGGCGCGCCGCAGACGGCCGCCTGGAAGCGGTCAGTCTGGGTGATCGCCCAGGCGGTCATGTAGCCGCCGTAGCTGTAGCCATAGATGCCGGTCCGCACGCCGTCGGCGTAGGGGCGTTCGAGCACGAGGTCGAGCACGGCGAGCAGGTCGCGGTAGTCCTCTCCACCCCAGTCGGCGCGGACCATGTCGGCGAAGGCGCGCCCGTAGGTGCCGGAGCCGCGCGGGTTGGCGGCGACGACGAGGAAGCCGTTGGTGGCCAGCACCTGGGCGGCGATGTTGAATGCGGCGCCGTAGGCACCGTGCGGGCCGCCGTGGATGTCGAGGATCACGGGGTAGGAGCGAGCGGGGTCGAGGTCCGGTGGCGAGAGCAACCATGCGTCGATGTCGGCACCGACGCGGGTGATGGTCAGCTTCTCCCAGCGTGCCGGGGGATGCTCGGCGAAAAAGGCGGCGTTGAAGTCGGTGATGACCCGCGTCTCGCCCGTCGAGAGGTCGTGCACGGCGAGCTCGCCGGTACCGCCCAGGTCGGAGCAAGTCTGCGCGACATAACGACACTGACCGTCGAGGCTGAGCCCGGCGTGGGTGGCGTCCCAGCGCCGGCGTTCCGCTACCTTGCCGCTCTGGCTGTCCACGACGTAGAGACCGCTGGCGCCGGCGCGCATGGCGTGGACGAGGGCGCGCCGGTCGTCGAGCCAGACCGGCTGGTCGGGCGGCGAGATCGTCGGGAAGCCGGAAACGGGCAGGCAGGCGAGATCCTCGGTCAAGCGGGCCGTCTCACCGGTGGCGAGGTCGTGGCGGAAGTAGTCGGTCTGGGCGGTGTTTCGGGTATCGCCGTCGAAGAGGATGGATGCACCGTCGGGCGACCAGGACCAGGTGCCGACGACACCGCCCTCGGACCCGACCCATTGGATGGCGCCGGTGGCGATATCGACGAGCGCGAGTCGACTCTCCATGCCGTTGCGGCGCGACACTTTGGTGGCGATGCGGCGGCCATCCGGCGACCACTGCGGGAAACTGTGATCGCCGGGTTCGCCGGTCAGCCGCCGCCGCTCGCCGCTGGCGACGTCGACGCGGAAGACCTGCTGGCGGACATCGTTGAGGAAGCCGCGGTTGTCCTGCTTGTAGTCGATGCGGCGGACGACGCGGACCGGTGGCGGGGCATCCTTGTCGCGGGGCATCTCGTCGGGGTTGTCGGGGTCGACGGCGGTCGTGTAGGCGAGGGTGGCGCCGTCCGGCGACCAGGAGAGGCCGATGATCCCCTGGGCATGACGGGTGAGCTCGCGCGCCTCGCCGCCGTCGACCGGTAGCAGGCATACCACCTGGCCGCGCTCGTCGCCGCGGTCCGAGATGAAGGCGATGGTGCGGCCGTCGGGCGCCCAGTTGGGGTCGCTGTTGCGGGTGCCGGTCCAGGTCATCTGTCGCCGGTTGGCGCCGTCCGGGTCGCAGACCCAGAGCTGGCTGGCGCCCTTGCCGGTCTCGCGGCTGGTCTCGCCGAGGGCATAGACGAGGCGCGTGCCATCCGGCGAAAGCCGCGGACTCCCGGCCGTCTTCAGGTCGTAGACAGCGGCCTCCGGCGTGATCGGTTCCGTGACGGTAGTTTGTGGGGTGGTGGCAATCGACTGTGCGGTCATGGTGATCCTTTCCTTGCTCTGGAGTGGTACTCGCAGGCATGACGCAGCGGGCAGGCTGGGCAGTTGGGATTCTTCGGGGAGCAAACGTTTCGGCCGATCTTCCGCGCTACTTGATCAATGATGGCAATATCGTGTGGCGAGTGATCGACGAGAGCAGACCTTACCTCTTTGTCGCTGGCGGTGTCGGTCAGCACCACGCCGGTGCGAGCGAAGACACGCATCACATGAACATCGGTCTTGGGCAGCAATTCGCTACCTGGTGGTGTCAGCCAGAAGTACAGCATCCTCTGAATCACGATCATCCGCGCGATGCCTGGGCCGACGCCGAAGATCTTTTCGAGGCGATGTAGGATGGAGTCGATGCTTCCCCCGAAGAGCCGTTCCGGCTTTCCACCGTGAACTTCGATTGTCTGTGCTACCGAAATGTTCGCCTTGGCTCGATCGACTGCGCTGATCGCGCTGGGTGCCAAAACGATGATCGGGTCGGCCGCTAACGCTACTGGGCCCATGGCTTGTATGCGCCGAGTATCCAATTGCCCCTATTTCTCTCGGAGGAGATGAGGGATCGCCCAGAGCTTGAAGGATTGCCCGACTCGATCCAACGCGGCTGCCATTAGAAACGCGGATAGGTCGCTCCTCACCAGCCGGTCGGCGGCTGGATCGCCCGCGAACGGTGCATCGTGCGGCTCTGCGTCCCACGTTGTGAGCATGGTGCTTAGGGCAGGGTGCGGCATGCTGATGCCCTTGGTACTTGCGAGCGCTTGCGGAAGTCTGTGGTGTCGCCCTTCAACGAGAGATTCCTCGCTGCGGCTCGGAATGACAGGGAAGAGGGGCGTTCGATGCCAGCCGGTCCTCGACATGGAGCCGGATTGCGTCGGCAATGAGCGCGTGTGCTTCCGCTTCGGTTTTGCCCTCGGTGTAACAACCTTGATGCACCGGGCAGATAGCAACGAACCGGCCGTCCTCGTCCTGCTCGATTACGACGGTGAGCTCATGGTCCACGGCAAACCTTCTCTCGTGGCGGTTGATCGCGCCTTTCCCGATTATCGAAAGTAGCGCCGAATCAGGTCCCGCTGGGCGAATCGCCGTGAACGCTAGCGCACTTGCGCCTCCGCGACACCGCACCAGGTGGCGAGGAGGATGGCGAGGGTTTTGGCGGCGGTCAAGAGGTCGTCGATGGGGATGAACTCGTCGGGGGCGTGGCAGACGTTGCCGTCGCCAGCGCCGTACATGACGCAGGGCATCCCGCCGAAGCGGATGAAGTGCCGCATGTCGGCGCCGTAGGGGACGCCTTCAATGGCGACCGGGGTGCCGGCGAGGGCCTCGTGGGCGTCGCCGAGGGCCGTGCAAATCGGGGCATCGGCGGAGACCTCGGCCGAGGCGAATTGGCCGCCGAACCACTCGATTGTCGGTGGGTGGTTGCGCAGCCAGGGGTCGCGGGCGGCGGCGGCAGCGATGCGCGCCTCGGTCAGCGCCTGGATCTCGTCGATCTCCTCGCCCGGCGCGAAGCCGAGCCGACCCTCGGCGACGAGCGTCTCCGGCACTGTCGAGGCCCAGGTGCCGGCACGAACAACGCCGACGTTGATCGGCATCTTGTTGCTCAGCCCGGCGTAGAGCGGGTGGTCCATGGCATCGTTGCGCTCCCGCTCCATTGCCAGCAGCTCTTTGTGGAGTGGCAGAAACTTCTCCAGGGCGGAGACGCCGCGGTCGCGCAGGGCGCCGTGGGCGGCACGACCGGGCACGGTGAGGCGGAAGACGAGCGAGCCGCCCTGGGCCGTGACCAGGGCGAGGCGGGTCGGTTCGGTGATCAGGGCGGCGTCGGCCCGGTAGCCGCGCAACACGGTCGAGAGGGCACCGAGACCGCCGTCCTCCTCGCCGACCGTCGCCGCGACGGTGACGTCGCCCTGGAGATGGAGACCGGCGGTGTCGAGCGCGCCGAGCGCGGCGAGGTGGGT
>JACDBO010000239.1 GCA_013694885.1 Chloroflexia bacterium
GTCCCTCCCTGCATCCAGCGCGCCGGTGCCGGAGAAGATCGCCGCGAAGCTCAGGATCGTGGTCGGGTTGGCGAGCGTCAACCCGAACGTGGAGACATATGCGGTGCCCAGCCGGCCTCCCGCGGCAGCGACGACGCGCTCCTCGGGTTGCGACCCGAGCGCGCGCAAACCGAGCAGACAGAGCAGGAGACCGCCGCCGAGGCGGATCCATCCCCGCTGATCGACCAATGCCGCCGTGACCGCCGTCAGTCCGAACGCCGCGACGGCACTGTAGAAGGCATCGGCGGTCGCCACCCCCAGCCAGCAGACCCACCCGACCAGGCGCCCATCGACCAGCGCCCGCCGGATACAGAGCGCCCCGATCGGTCCGATCGGCGTCGCGATCGCGAACCCCGTGAAAAACCCGCGCACCAGCACGTCCGTCTCCATCGCCGCCTCCACGCGACCTTGCCCCGATCGGTATCGGTGGACTTGAGACACGACAAAAAGCCCGCCGAACCTAACCAGGTCCGGCGGGCCGCTCCTTCATGTCGCTACGTTATCGTTCCCGAGATGAGCGCTCCTGACCAGACCTCGCGATTGCCTGGCCCTGCTGGCTCCCCCTGTACCCGAAACCGGCGGGACATGTTCTGTGTCGCATCACGCCTACCCCCTCACCATCAGGGTAGGAGCCAGGTGCGCCGCTGTCAACCGCCACAGGGAACGACGGAATCAAGCCCAAACGACCCTGCCATCTCACAAACTGTCATTTCGAGCCGCAGTGACAGTTATCAGTGATAGTTATCAGCGAGAAATCTTGGCACTGGTGCCTCTCGTTGAAGGACTTCAATCGAGAAAGTGAGGAGCGATTCTTCGCGCTTGCCTCGGCATGAAAGGCTGGCGTCGTATCCAACACCTCGGTGCCGCGGCAGCGCGCAACTCCGCTCACCCCTTGATCGTGCAAAGCGCCTGCCGCACCTCGCCCAGGTGATAGGCACAGTGCGCGACGATCCCGAACGCCCCGGTCACGAACGGTGGCTCCCACCGCGCGTTGCCCGCCGCGAACGCCCGCAGCTCGCCCGACACCCGCCGCAGCTCCGCCACCAGCTCGCGCCACTCGTCCTCGGAGACATCCACACGCCGCCATGTCGCCGCCCAGTCCAGCGGCTCCACCGGCTCGCCAGTAATCGAGCGGTTCAGCCAGTCGATGAACGACACCACATGGTTCACTTGCCCGGCGATACTCGCGCACCGCGCGGAAACCGGCCGCGACGCCTCCGCCGCCGAGACCGTCGCCAGCGTCTCGAAGAACGATGTCCCAGGGTCGAGAAAGAGACTCTGCTCGACCCGATCGAACGTCTCGTCCAGCACCTCCACCAACGCCGCCCGAAACACCTCCACCTCGATCTGATCACTCACCGGCGCCTCCCTCATACGATCGTGGACAATTCGCCATGCCCGACAGCCGAGCATGGCGCACATCGCCGAGGGTACGCGCAAAAGCGGTCAGCTCCGGTCCGCCTTGCCGGCCAAGCGCCGCACCCGGTGCGACTGCGGCGGGCGATTGCAAACTGAATCCCGGCCCTCACCCCCCCGGCCCGTTCCCGATCCTCCCGGCTACGGCCAATTGTTCCATCAGGATCAGATCACTGTTTGCCAGCAAGGTAGCGGCGCCGGCCGCCGGCAGGGGCCGAGCAAAGTGGTATCCCTGGGCGAGGCCACAACCGAGAGTGCAGAGCGTCTGCGCCTGGGCAGTGGTCTCCACACCCTCCGCAACCATCCGTATCCCCAGGGCATCCGCCAGGCCGATGATGGCGCGCACGATTGCCGCGTCCTCATGGTCCTGCTCCAGCCCTCCAATGAACGAGCGATCCATCTTCAGCGTATCGGGGCGGAATCGTTTGAGGTAGTTGAGGCTGGAGTAGCCCGTGCCAAAGTCGTCGATTGCCAGTTGACTCCCCAGCGCCTTCAGGCCGTGGAGCGTTCTCGCGGTCGACTCGACTTCCTTCATCATGACGCCTTCGGTGAGTTCCAGGTGCAGGCAGGTTGGATCCAGTCGTGTCTGCCGCAGCACGTCCGTCACCTCCGCCACCAGGTCGGGGTGCTGGAACTGGCGGACCGA
>JACDBO010000057.1 GCA_013694885.1 Chloroflexia bacterium
CGCTTGGCGCATGCCCACCTCCTTCTCCGGCTGGAGCGCATCGCCGAGGCGGATGCCACGCTCGATCTCGCCGAGCCGCCGCTGCGCGACGCTGACCAGGCAACCTCCCTCGCTCGCCTCGCCTCACTCCGGGCGGAGGTGGCACTCGCCGAAGGTGACCTCCCGCGGGCTCATCATCACGCAACGATCGCCCGCGCCGGACTGGCCGAACTCCCCATCCAGGCGGCCCTCGTGGACCTCATCGCGGCGCGCATCGCCCTGGCTGGAGGTGACGCGAGCGTCGCCCGACGGCTGGTCCACGCGGCGAGCACGCCGCTCGAATACGCCGGCATCGCCCCGGTCCTTGGCGATCTCCATCGCCTCCTCGGCGACTGCGAGTTGACCCTTGGCGATGCCGCCGCCGCCTACGAGTCGTTTCGGCGCGCAGTCGAGGAGATCGAGCGCGTCCGCGGCACCCTCCAGGCCGAGCGCCTTCGCACCGCTTTTCTCGGAGACCGCCTGCGCGCTCACGAGCAGCTCTTCCTTCTTGCACTCGAACGTGAGCACGGCATCGAGGAAGCGTTCACCACGGCCGAGCGGGCACGGGGCCGTGCGCTGCTCGACTCACTCGCGGTCGATGCCCAGTCCACTCTGGCGCCGGCCCAGCGCACGCCTGCCGAGGCGGCTCTCACCCGCGAGATGGAGGAGCACCAGGCCTGGCTGAACTGGTACTACAGCCAGATCGGCACCGGCGACGAACCCACCGCGCACCAGCGCGCGGAGCTCGCGACCCACGAGCAGGCATTCGCGGCGCTCACCGTGCGACTCGCGGTCGCCGGTGGTCCGGGTAGTCTGCTGGCGCCGCCGGCCACACTCGCCGAGGTGCAACCGCTGCTTCCCGACGGCACGGCCCTAGTGAGCTACATGATCGCGGGCGGCGATCTGCACGCGCTCGTCGTCACGCCCAACGGGGAGCATGCCTGTCCACGACTGGCACCGGCCACGGCCATCGACGATCGTGTGCAGCGCCTCCACTTCCAACTCAACCGGGCGCTGGTCGCGCGGGACGACCGCCGGCGTGCCCGCCTTCTGGACGACTGCCGGCGGGAGCTGGCCGGACTCCACGACGTCTTGCTCGCACCGCTGGCGCGCCACATCGACCTTATGGACCAGCTCATCGTCGTTCCGTTTGGTGCGCTCCACGCCGTGCCGTTTGCCGCGCTGTGGGACGGCGAGCGCTATCAGATCGAGCACCGCACCGTGCTGACCGCGCCGAGCGCTAGCGTGTTGCCGGCATTGTCCGCCCGGGCCGGGCGCTTGTCCGATGGCACACCGCTGGTCGTCGGCGTGCCCGACACCCAGGCGCCGGCGATGGGGCGAGAAGCAACGGCCATCGCGGCCGACCTCCCCCGCGCTCGCCTTGTGCTCGGCGACGCGGCCACCGCCGACCGGCTGCTGACGGAGAGTCCTGGCGCGTCCCTGATTCACCTGGCGTGTCACGGCCGCTTTCTGCCGGACCTGCCGCGCGCGTCCGGCCTGCGCCTGGCCGACCGCTGGTTGAGCGTCGGCGAGCTGCACCGGCTCCGCACCGACGCCGCGTTGATCACCCTGAGCGGGTGTGAAACGGGCAAATCGCTAGTCACCCGCGGGGACGAGCTGGTGGGACTGGTCCGCGCCATGCTCGCCGCCGGCGCAGGCTCGTTGCTGGTCAGTCTCTGGATGACGCACGACGAGGTCACGACCGCGACCATGTCCCGATTCTACGGCTATCTGGAATCAGGAGCGGCGCGGCCCGACGCCCTGCGACACGCCCAGCTCGATACACTTGCCAGCAACCCACACCCCGCGTTCTGGGCGCCGTTCATCCTGATCGACCATCCCCAACGTCGATCTCACGCAGCAACCTCACGCGAAAGGAATGTCTAATGCGGTTATCTCCCCCTCTTTGGCGTCTGTTGCTTGCACTTTTGATCGCGGTCGCGACCGTCGCGCCGCTCAGCACACGCGCCACGCCCGCGCATCCACCGAACGACCCCGTCGTGGCAGCGCAGGACGATGACGATGACGATGACGGTGACGACGACGGTGACGACGATGATGACGGCGGCCAGGCCCAGCCACCACCCGAGCCACCACAGGAACCGGTTCAGCCGCAGCCAGTCGAGCAAGTCGACGCGGTATCGCTCGACCAGCCACGATCCGACCAGGCGATCATCCGCCTCCAGCCAGAGACCGACCTCGATGCCTTCGTTGATCGCTTCCAGATCTCGGTCATGCGGTCGATCCCGGAGCGAAACATCCACCTGGTTCAGCTCAACCCCGACCGCGAGGACGCCGCGGAGGTCGCCGCGCTCGACGATGACGGCGAGACGGCCTGGGCCGAACTGAACTACACCAGCCAGGCGCCGGAAGGGCGGCCACGCTACTTCTTTACCAGCGGCAGCCATTCGGCGCCATTGGCGGCGGACCAGCCACCGCCCGCGGAGCTCAACCTCGACGCGGCGCGCTGCGTAACCGGCGATGGGGTCATCGTCGCCGTCCTCGACACCGGCATCGACGCCACCCACCCGGCGTTGGAGGGCCGTGTCCTCGCTGGCTCCAACGTAGTCACGGAACGCGCGGAGACGGCCGATTCCGGCAATGGCATCGACGACGATGGTGACGGCGAGATCGACGAGATGACCGGGCACGGCACCCACGTCGCCGGTATCATCGCCGAGGTCGCCCCCGACGCCGA
>JACDBO010000069.1 GCA_013694885.1 Chloroflexia bacterium
TCACACGATTGGTCGCTCCTTGCCGCATGATGGAGAAGGGCGGTGTGCTCTCCCTGCGGGTGGCCGCGCCGGCGGTCGAGGGGGGCATGGGCCATGATGACGGGTGGGGCGGGCGCCAACGGGCACCGGGCGGCGACGGCGGGTGATGCCGGGGCGATCGGCTTTGACGAACGCTCCGAGATGCGGATCGATCTGCACCTGCACTCCTACGCCTCCGGGGCGGCGACGAACTGGTGGGTCCAGAGCCTAGGGTTCGGCCTCGAGACGCGGGAGTCCTTCACTCAGCCCGAAGACGCCTACCGGATGGCCAGGCAGGCGGGTATGGACTTCGTCACGCTGACCGACCATGAGACCATCGACGGCGCGCTGACCCTCGCTCACAAACACGACTTCCTGGTTGGCGAAGAGGTCTCCGCCGTCTTTCCGGAGGATGGCACGCTGGTCGACGTCCTCGTGTACGGGCTCGACGCCGCCGATCACCGGGAAGTCCAGGCGCGCCGGAGCGATGTCTATGCGCTCGTGCGCTACCTGCGGGAAATGCGGCTCACCCACGTCCTGGCCCACCCGATGTTCGAGGCCGGACCACCGCTGGACCGCGCGGCGATCGAAAAACGGCTCGTCCTGTTCGGTATCTGGGAGTTTATCAACGGGTCCCGGCCTGCCGCGCAGAATCGCCTGACGCGCGACGTCGCCGCCAGCGTTGGCCCGAACGAGCTGCGGCAGATGGCGTCGGCGCATGGGTTGCCGGCGCCGCGGCACCGGTTCATCGCCGGGACCGCGGGTTCGGACGACCACGGGGGTATCTACGGCGGCCACACCTACACCGTGGTCCCGAAGGTTCGGGACCGCACCGAACTGCTGGCGGCCCTGGCGGCGGGCGAAGTCCGGCCGGGGGGTGAGGATGGCTCGGCGCTGAAGATGGCGCACACCGGTTTCAAGATCACCGCCGGCGCCTTCGCGGAGGAGAAGACGGCGCCGCCGATTGCGTCGCCAGCGGTTATGTCGCGGGACATCGCCGAGCGCACACCATTCCCACGTTTGTTTCACGGACGCTCCGCTCAGGCCGAGAAGCTGCTCGACTACCTCCCCCTGCTGACCAATCTGACCACGTCGCAGATTCGGAGCGCGATCGTGGGGTTGTACGAGAAGCGCATCGCGAACGCCCTCACAACGACCGGCGACGGTTTTCCTGCGCTCAACCTGCTCACCTCGCTCGGCAGCTTCGTCGATGGCCACGTCTTTATCGCGCCCTTCATCGGCGTCCACGGCTATTTTGGCCGGGAGGGGCAGAAGACCGGCGCGCTGCGCCGCCAGCTGATCCCGGACCGGACGGACCCGTTGAAGGTCGGGGTGTTTGTCGACGCCATGGATGAGATCCACGGTGTCGCCACCATGTACACCAACGTGCAGCGGCTGCGGGCACTGCGCGCCAGCGCGCGGATCAGTCTAGTGCAGTGCGCCTCGGGCGAGGACGACGGGACCGTCCGGCTGCGGCCAGTGGCAACGTTGCCAATGCCGCTCTACGAGGGACGAACCCTCGGCGTGCCGTCGCTGCTCGACGTGCTGGACCACATCGCGGACGAGGGGTACGAGATCCTGCACATCGCGACGCCCGGTCCGCTGGGGCTGGCGGCGCTCGTGGCCGGGATCACCCTCGGGTTGCCGATCGTCGGGTCGTACCATACCGAGTTCGGCGCCTACGCCGAGGTACTTTCGGGCGACGCGCTGGTGGCCGATATCGTCGAGGTACTGGTTCGAGAGTTCTACCAACGGTGCAATGTCGTGGCGGTGCCGTCGACGTCGACCGCGCTCGCGCTCCGATCGCGCGGGTATCAGATCGACCGCTTCGAGGTACTCAAGAACGGCGTCGACACCGACCTCTTCGACCCTCGCCGACGCGATTCCGCGCGCTGGACCGAGCTCGGCGGCGGCCGCACCGTCCTGCTCTACGCGGGTCGGGTGAGCCGGGAGAAAGGGCTCGAACGGCTGGCCGGCGGGTACCGCGCCCTGCGCGCGCGGCGTGATGACGTGCATCTCGTGATCGCCGGGGAGGGGCCGTATCGCCGTGAGCTGGGAGCCCAACTCGGTGAGACTGCCACGTTCACCGGCTTCCTGCAGGGGGAGGAGCTGGCCCAGACATTCGCCTCGTGCGACATCTTCGTCTTCCCGAGCACGACAGACACGCTTGGCCGGGCGGTCGCGGAAGCGCAAGCCTCCGGTCTGCCGGCGGTGGTCTATGGGATGGGTGGGCCGCGCGAGTGCCTCCGCCCCGGCGTCAGCGGCTACGTCGTCGACGCGGGCAACGAGCATGATCTGCTGACGCACGTCGCGCACCTCCTTGATGACCCATTGCTCCGGAGCCGCATGGGACGCGAAGCCAGAGCATTCACCTCCACGCTCAGCTGGGAGAACGTGCTGGACGGCTTGATCGCCCTCTACCGCGATGTCGCCGGTCTGTCGCCGTCACGCTCCAGCCCGGGCGGAGTCAACGGATCGGAATCCGGGGAACGCGCAGATGACACCAGCCAGCGGCGCGAACCGGCGCTGGTGGGCGCAACCGTGGGCGCGGGCGAGATCGATGGCGGGCGATAGCGCGGCCTCCATCGCGGTCGCCGACCAGTCCGCTGACCCGATAGCGCGCCCCGAGGTGATGGAGCGCCGCCTCGCGCCGCGGGTGGCGGCGGTGCCCGCGTTTCGCACCAGATCACGCAACCCGTTCAATGCCCTCCTCGCCGAGGCATTGATCCGGGCCGGGACACCGGTCGAAGAGTTCTCGTGGCGCGCACTCGTGGATGGCCGATGCAACGTCGTCCATATCCATTGGCCGGAGTACCTCTTCGACGCGCCGCACCGCCCGCGCGCGATTGCCCACGCGGCGGCGTTCGTTATCGCCATCTCGTCCATGCGGGCGCGCGGGGTCCGCATCGTGTGGACGATCCACAACCTGCGCGGTCACGAACAGTGGCATCCGTGGCTGGCGTCGCGGATGTGGCGCTGGTTCTCGCGCCGCGTCGATGGCGTCATCGCCCTCACCGCCGGCGGTCAGGCTCAAGCACTCCGGCAGTTCCCAGCGCTTCGCACGCGACTCTCCTTCGTCATCCCCCACGGGCACTACCGCGACGCCTACCCGGCGGAGATCACGCGCGGGGTCGCCCGGCGGGCGCTCGGCGTACCGAGCGACGCGCGCGTGCTGCTCTTTTTCGGCACGATCCGCCCGTACAAGAATGTGCCGGAGCTGATCCGGGCGTTTCGCGACATCCGCGGCGAGGATTGGCGCCTGATCATCGCCGGTCAGCCATGGAACGAGAACCTGCGGCGGCACATTTTGGCGGAGGCGGTGGGCGACGACCGCACCATTGTCCACACCGGGTATGTGGAACCGGAGCGCGTGCAGCGATTTCTGGGCGCGGCTGATCTCGTCGTGCTCCCGTATCAGGAGGTGCTCAACTCCGGCAGCGCCGTGCTGGCGCGCTCGTTCGACCGCCCGGTTCTGGTGCCCGAGCACGGGGCGATGGCCGAACTCCAGGAAACGGTAGGTGCGGCGTGGGTCCGCACCTACCACGGGAGCCTTCAGGCGCGAACGCTGGTCGAGGCAATGCGCTGGGCGGACACGACCCCGCGGGAGTCCGGCCGGTTGCCGCGCGCCCTCGACTGGGACGTGATCGCGGCGCAGACGATCCGCACCTACGAGGCGATCCTCGCGCAGGATCGAGGCGGGAGATGGCGAACAGGGTGAGATACGTCATCCACCGTCGTTCTCCGGCCGCGGCCCTAGAATGACGGCAGCAGCGTTTGACTCGATCAATCAGGCTGATTCCGTTTGACCCGGGTTGGTCACAAATTGTCATTCCGATCGGCAGGCTACCACGAGGATCTCTCGTTCATGGGCAACATGTTTCCGTTCAACGAGAGATTTCTCGCTGCGGCTCGAAATGACAGGTTGGCGGCTCTCCGCCGCGACTTATGACTGATCTGGTCCGTCGGCCACATCCTATGAGGGCCACGTCAGGTTGGGGATGACGTGTTTGCCGTAGGCCTGGATGAATTGTTCCTGGTTGCGGTTGACGTTGTGGACGTAGATCTCGTCGAAGCCGAGGTCGGCGAAGTGCTGGAGGTGGGCAAGGTGCTCGTCAAGATCGGGCGAGATCAGCACGCGGTTCTTGAAGTGCTCGGGGCGGACCAGCTTCGCCATCGCTTCGAAGTCCTCCGGGTTGCGGATGTCGGCTTTCGGGAAGTTCATGCCGCCATTCGGCCAGAACTTGATCGCGGCCTCCGTCGCCGCCTCCTTCGTCTCGTCGTAGCAGACCTTGACCTGGAGCATCCGGGGCATCGTGGCGGGGTCCTTGCCGGCTTCGCGGGCCCCCTTCTCGAACCGCCCCATCAGGTTGTGGAGCTTCTCGTCGGCGGCACCAACGGTGATGATGCCGTCGGTGTGCTTGCCGGTGCGCCCGGCCATGATCGGGCCGGAGGTGGCGACGTAGATCGGCGGCGGATTTTCCGGTCGGGTGTAGAGCTTGGCACTCTCGACGGTGAAGTGTTGACCGCGGTGCTTGACGACCTTGCCGCTGAAGAGCCGCTGGATGATCTCGATCGACTCCATCAGCCGTTCGAGGCGGGTCGGCGCCTCCGGCCAGTACTTGCCGACGACGTGCTCGTTGAGCGCTTCGCCGGCGCCGAGTCCGAGGTAGAAGCGGTCGGGGAACATCGCCGCCAGCGTCGCCGCCGCCTGGGCGATCAGTGTCGGGTGGTAGCGGTCGCCGGGCGGCGTCACCCCGGTACCGAAGCGTTGCCCTGTCGTCGCGCCCAGCGCGCCCATCCAGGACCAGACGAAGCCCGACTGGCCCTGCTCCGGGGTCCAGGGGTGGAAGTGGTCGGAGGCCATCACCGTCGGGAACCCCTGCCGCTCGGCCTGCTGGCACCAGGTCAACAGGTCGGTCGGGTGAAACTGCTCGAACGAGGCCGCGTAGCCAACAACGCCCATTGTGCTCTCCTCATCGGACACGCGCTCGATGTCCGTTGCTCATGATCGTGCTCGAACCGTCCAGGAGGTTCTCACAGCCTGCCCTAAGTATGAGGCCCGTTCCCCTCCAACGAGAGGCACCAGTGCCAAGATTTCTCGCCGCGGCTCGAAATGACAGCGGTGCCAGGTCGTCGTGTCGGTGGTGGCGGCTCGGATTCGGAATCTCGGATTGACGATGATGGGACTCGTTAACGGAACAGGTCGCGCTCCGGCGGCATGACCAGGTCGCGGGCGGTGCCGGCGG
>JACDBO010000096.1 GCA_013694885.1 Chloroflexia bacterium
ACCCGCCACGCAAAGGCCAGGTCGCTCAACTCAGTCTGGGTCGGAGGCCGTTGGCTGACTACCCGCCATCCCGCCGGGTCATCTTCGTGAGTGTCCGGTGTCTGCACCAGCACGCCTCCGCCGATAATCCGCAGGTCAAGCTCTTCAGCATCGGACGCGTGTGCGTCCGATTGCAGGCAAAAAATGCGCAGACTTCGCTGCTGGCGCAACAGCTCCACCGCCTCGTCGGCGAACGCGGGCGCGACTACGACATCGAACCGCGTCTGATGAATCTTCGCCGCTGTCTCGGCGGTCACCAACGCATTAAGCGCAACAATTCCGCCAAACGCGGAGACCGGATCTCCCGCCAGCGCCGCGTCAAAGGCGGACGAGAGCGTGTCGCGCGTGGCGAGTCCACAAGGGATCGTGTGCTTGACGATCGCGACCGTCGGCTTTGGATCGATAGAGGCAGCCTGCCAACTCGCGTCCATATCGAGCAAGTTATTGAAAGATGGCTGCTTGCCGGCGAGTTGAACGGCGTCCAGCACACTCGGACGGGAACCGCCCGGAATCACCCGGCGATAGGCGGCTGCGCGCTGATGCGGGTTTTCACCGTAGCGGAGCGTGCGATCTCGCCGAAGCCCAACCGTCAGCTCGACGGGGAAGCGACGTTCCACCTTCCTGCTACCGAGGTAGGCCGCGACGAGGGCGTCATACGCCGCCACATACTGGAACGCTTTCGCGGCGAGCTCACGCCGCAACGAACTACCAACCGCCCCCCCCACCAGGTGGGCAAGAAGAGCCTCATAGTCGCTGGGGTCGGTGAGCACGACGACCGACGCATGGTTCTTGGCGGCCGCTCGTATCAATGCTGGACCGCCTATGTCGATCTGTTCGATAGCGTCCTCGTCGGACACCCCTCGGTCCGCGACGGTTCGAGCAAACGGGTACAGATTAACGGCCACCAGATCAATCGCGGTCACTCCATGATCCACGAGGTGTTGCTGGTGTCGGGGGTCGTCAGCCCGCGCCAGAATGCCGCCGTGGATGGCGGGGTGTAACGTCTTGACCCTGCCATCGAGGAGCTCGGGAAACCCCGTCACGTCGGAGATGGGAACGGCGGGCAGGCCCGCCGCCGTGAGTGCGTCAAAGGTACCGCCCGTAGACACCACCTCGTATCCGAGGTCCACCAAACCGCGTGCCAGAGCGACGATGCCCGTCTTATCGGAACAACTGAGCAGTGCTCGCACCGCGAAACCAAACCCTTCTACGCAATGCTGACGTGGGGACATCTGTCCGGTGTTCAGTGGCCGCTGACCGGCAAACGAGAGTATACTTGGTCACATGTGGGAACTGCGCCCGCGCGCCCTGGATTCATCTCAGATCATTTGGCTGCTCAGCGGCAAGATCGACTTCGTAAGCTGACTGCATTGCGATCGCGGCGGAGATTCTGTACCGAACTGAGGAAGAACGGTATGCGTGTTCGATGGCGCTTGCTCACGTTGCTTCTACTCATCGCTCCGTTGCTCGTGACACAGAATGAATCGGATCTCGATGTCGCGGCCAAGTCGTCTCAACAACGAGGAGTGCCGGCGTTCAACTATCCGATCGGTGATCCGGGCAATGCTCTCGGTGACGGCTTCGTGATCCGTCATGGATACGCGACCGAGAACACCTGGTACCTCCCTGGCTACCTGCATACCGGCGAGGATTGGTATCGTGAGGAGGGAGAGGCGGCAGGCGCGGCCGTGGTCGCGGTTGGCGACGGAGAGGTTGTCTTTGCCGGTTCCGACTATCCGGGTCGGGTTGTCATCGTCCGCCACGCGGACGACCTGTACTCGATGTACGGGCACCTCGATCCAGCGCTCACGGTCGAGGCGGGCGATAGCGTCGAACGCGGAGATGTCCTGGGCACGGTGGCGGAACGTGGCGACGATGTACCAAACCACCTGCATTTTGAGATGCGGAGATTCCTGACCGCGTGGGAGGTCAACGGGGCGGCGCCGCGTTACGAGTTCAACTGCGGTACGGACTGCCCGCCCGGACCAGGCTACTGGCCGATCGATGCGCCCGAGCACCCGAGTGAGATCGGGTGGCTGAATCCCACCCATGTCATCGCCAGTTCGGAAGAGTCATTCCACGCTCCCGAGGTAATCGTCGCGATGGCGGCGAGGCAAATGGGCGTGTCGGTGAGGTCGGAGCCGGCCGAGAACGCGGAACAAGTCGCAAGACTCGACCTCAACCCTGGAGCGCGCTTTCCGTTGATCGATGTCCAGGCCGGCCCGGTCGACACCATCAAATCCAGCGCGGACGCATACGACCTCTGGTATCGCATCGAACTCGATGACGAACGCAGCGGATGGGTGCGAGCCCTCGAATCCTCAACGTCGGAGGCAGGCTCGGATGGCCGCCCATCCCAGATTCAACTGGGCTTCCTCCCTGCGGTGGAAAGCGACCGCCTCGCGGCGTCCTAAATCGCTTCGTTCACCTTTCGGTTTCAGACTACCGCAACGCCTACGGAACTCCCTTGCTGATGGTGTGAGTCAGGTGGCGACGCGACGGGTTGTTCGAGAACGGAATGGTGCGAAGCCGCGTTCGGGTCCAGACTGGTGTGCGGCCGCAACATCCAGAAACCGTCGCACAACTCGTGCTCCAGCATCCCGCGACCGGCTGAATCGTTCCGGATGAAACTGAACGCCGAACACAGGTCGATCTAGCCGCTCGATCGCCTGGATCGGTGACCAGCTCGAGAGCGCGCGCGCCACGAAACCTTCAGGCACATCGAGCAATTGCCAATAGTGCGACTGGAAAAAGACGGCGGCCACGCCGAGGTCATCGAAGAGAGGGCAGCTCGCGTCGATCTCCACCGGCAAGAATCCCCGCTCTTTGCGTTGCCCTGGCACAAATCGCGGATCCGGATCGACCTCGCCCGGTTGCAACGGGCCAAGCGGACCCCATTCGGCCCCGTGCGCGTACCCGATGAGCTGGTGACCAGCGCAGATGCCGAGCGTCGGAATTGGCGCGGCTCGAATGGTGGCGAGGAGGCCCCTCAAGTCGGCGAAGTCGTAGTCGTCCCAGTCCGTGGTGCAACCGCCAATGACGACTGCCATTGGGCTCATGTCCTCGACCAGAGACGGCTGTACCGCTGAGTACGACATAACCTGACATGGTTGCCGCGCCTGTGCGGATATCCACGCCGTCGCCGCCGCAACTTTTGCCTGATGGCGCCGCCCAGCTCGCTGATCACGCAAGACACGTTCGTGTTCGGTGTCGATAAAGAGGATCGTCATGTTGCCCTGAGCGCGGCGGCGCGTGTCCTCGAACCTTCGAATCAACGGCGGTTGCGTACACTGTCCCGTTTCGAGAATAATGGTAGTCGATACACGTCGGCACAGCTTGTTGAACACACGATATTGGCGCTCACGGTTGAGTTCGCGCGATGCGCGAGCGCCACTCCGGGGTCCTGCGTGATGGGTTTGAGTCATGATTACGCTTGAAGGCGTTTCAAAAGTATTCACGTCGCACGGTCAACAAGTGTGTGCGGTCGATGACGTGAGCTTTGACGTCGCGGAAGGCGAGCTTGTCGTACTCATCGGTCCATCGGGATCGGGTAAGACCACAACCATGCGCATGATCAACCGTTTGGAGACGATCTCCAGCGGTCGCATCATGGTCAACGGCCGCGATCTCCGCTCACTCGACGTCGTCGAGCTGCGGCGTGGGATCGGCTATGTGATTCAGCAAGGCGGTTTGTTCCCCCACTTTACCGTGGCCGACAACGTGTCGGTCGTACCCCGTTTGCTCGGCTGGTCGGGTGACCGTCGTCGCCAGCGCGCCCATGAGCTCCTCGATCTCGTTGGCCTGCCGCCAGACAGGTTCGCCGATCGCTACCCTCGCCAGCTCTCTGGTGGGCAGCAACAGCGGGTCGGTGTCGCCCGCGCGCTAGCCGCCGACCCGCCCATCATTCTGATGGACGAGCCGTTCGGCGCAGTCGACCCCATCACCCGCAAGCAGCTACAGCGCGAGTTGCGGCGGATTCAGGCCGCGGTCCAAAAGACCATCGTCTTCGTGACCCACGATATCGGGGAAGCCTTTCTGCTCGGCGACCGCATCGTCCTGATGTCCGATGGGCGGGTGGTGCAAGACGCGACACCCGCCGACTTGCTCCGGCACCCGGCGGATCCGTTTGTGACCGCGTTCATCGGCGAGGATCGCGGTGTCCGTTCATTGCAGTTCACCCTGCTCGGCGAGATCGCGGAACCGGGTCCTGCCGATACCCGGGCGAATGGTGTGGCGCTTCCAGGATCGCTCACGATCATTGAGGCGGCGCGTGAGTTAGGCAAGCGCGGACCAGGAGCGGGCGCTGGGTTCTGGATCAGCGACGAGGAAGACCAACCAACCGGCTACCTTTCTTACCAGCGCTTCGCGGCGGTCCTCGGCGACACGATAGCCGGCGACCACACGGCGGAACACGCGAGCGAGGGAACCGATGGGATACCTCATTGAGCACCCGGACCGGGTCTTTGAGCTGACCAAGCAGCACGTCGAGCTCGTGGCTATCAGCGTGGCGTTCGCGATGCTGATCGGCATCCCGGTCGGCGTCCTGATTACCCGCCTCCGCTGGCTCGAAGGCCCAATCATCGGGACGGCCGGAATCCTCTACACCGTCCCGAGTCTGGCCCTGTTTGCCATCATGATTCCGTACACTGGTCTCGGCCGCACGACGGTCGTCGTCGCCCTCGCCCTATACTCACTGCTCGCGATAGTGCGCAACACAGTCGCCGGTATCGACGGCGTGCCACCAGCGGCACTCGACGCCGCTCGCGGCATGGGCATGACCGGACGCCAACGCCTCTTCATCATCGAGCTGCCCCTGGCCCTCCCGGTCATCCTCGCCGGGGTGCGCATCGCCACGGTGGCTGCCATCGGCATTGCCACGGTCGCGGCGGTTGTCGGCGTCGGCGGTCTGGGCCGTCTGATTTTTGATGGAATGCGAACACTGAACACAGACCGGATCTTGGCCGGAGCAATCGTCTCGTCTCTCCTTGCCCTTCTGGCGGATTGGGGGCTTGCCTGGTTGGGTGGTTACTTGCGGCGCGATATCGCCCTCGCTCGATTGGAGAGGTAAAGCTGAGTGAGAATCGGTGGCGGAGACCCACTTGAATTCATCGACTACATCCGCGAGAACCAGGATGTGTTTCTTCGGTTGCTGTCGGAACATGTTCAGCTGACGCTGCTCTCCGTGCTTATCGGCATCGCGATCGCCTTGCCGCTCGCCGTACTGGCGAGCCGGATTGACCTGCTGGCCAAGCCCTTGACGTGGGTGGCGGCAATCGGTCAGACCGTACCGAGTTTGGCGGTCCTTGCGTTGATGTTGCCTTTTCTTGGTATCGGGTTCCGCCCGTCCTTGTTCGCGTTGACCATCCGCGCGATCCTGCCGATCTTTCTCAACGCCTACGTGGGCATCCGAAGTACGGATCGAGCGGTAGTGGACGCCGCGCAAGGGATGGGAACCAACGGAGCACAGTTGCTCTTGATGGTGGAGCTGCCTTTGGCCACGCCGGTAATCTTTGCGGGTATCCAGACCGCGACGGTTCAAAATATCGGTCTTGCCACCTTGGCTGCCTACATTGGCGGCGGAGGCTTAGGGGATTGGATCCTCCAAGGGCTGGCTATGGTCGATTATCCTGTGTTGCTCGCTGGCGCGGTGCCAGTCGCACTGCTCGCAATCACCGCGGAAGTGACGATGGGTGGAGTGCGGCGACTCGTCGTCCCGGAAGGCATTCGTTGAGACTTCCCACGGAGCTCGACCGCCGCTCGACTTGCTTCTGACTGCATACGGCGCGATTGCGCTGAAACCGAAAGGAGGGGTCGAAAAGCCACATGTGGGTGTTTTGGCCGGCGACGAACGCCGGCTCCGCGGTACAAGAGGAGGGAACTCCGTGACAGCTCTTCACCGGACGATGCGACATCTCGGGCGACACGGACGCGCGTTGCTCGTGCTCACGAGCGTGGTCGCGATGATGGCGGCGGTCGCTCCCGCTAGCCAAGCCCAAGACGGAACCACGGTGACCGTCGGCTCCAAGGACTTCACGGAACAGGTCGTCGTCGGCGAGCTGCTTTCGCTGCTGCTGGAGGACGCCGGCTACACGGTGGAGCGCCAGCTCAACCTCGGTGGCACCGCGATCGTTCACCAAGCGCTGGTCAGCGGGGAGATCGATACCTACGTGGAGTACACGGGCACCGGGCTCCTGGCGATCCTCAATATGCAAATCCCCGCCACCCCAATGGCGGGCGCCACACCAGACATGGCGTCTCCAAGCGCCGCGACGCCGGCTGCGTCGGGCGGCACCGACGCCGTCTACGAGATAGTCAGTCAGGAATACCAGTCTCAGTTTGGCATCCAATGGCTGGACCCGCTTGGCTTCAATAACACGTACACCTTGGCCATGCGCCAAGAGCAGGCACAGGAGCTGGGCATCACCAAGATTTCCGATCTGGTCGGGGTCGCGGGTGACCTGCGATTTGGAGCTACGCAGGAATTTCTCACGCGGCCGGACGGACTCCCCGGGTTGACTCAAACCTATGGCCTCGAGTTCGCCGAATCTCAAGGTATGGATCCAGGCATCACCTACCAGGCGCTTGATACTGAAGAGGTCGACGTGATCTCCGCATTCGCCACCGATGGCCGCATCCCGGCGCTCGGCCTGGTGACCCTCGAAGACGATCTCGGTTTCTTCCCACCGTATTTCGCGGCGCCAGTGGTTCGGCAGGAGCTGCTCGACCAGGATCCACAGGTGCGCGAAGTCCTGAACCAACTCGCCGGCTTGATCGACGATCAGACAATGGCCGACTTGAACGCTCAAGTCGATTCGGAAGGCGAGGAAGCAGAAGACGTCGCGCGGGCCTTCCTCGAGGAGCAAGGGCTGCTCTAGAATAGAGTCCGGCAAGCGGTGCGCAGCGTCGCGCGCCCAGCCCTCTCGCCGTGCCGTCGTACCGGACCAGTCGTGGTCTGGCGATATGCACGGCGAGAGGTGTCGCGCGGTGGCTGGCCCCCGGAGAAAAACGCGGGTGCGAACAGACTACGAAGTGATCGTTGTCGGGTGTGGCGGATTGGGCAGTGCCGCCGCCTACTGGCTCGCGCGCCGCGCGGGTAAGGATGTGCTCGCGCTCGAACAGTTCTCCCTCGGCCACGAGCGGGGTAGCTCGCAGGATCACTCCCGGATCATTCGCCGCTCGTACCACAATCCCGACTACATTGCCCTCGCCGTTCCAGCCTACGACCTCTGGCATGAAGTCGAGGAGGAATCAGGCGTTCAACTCGTCGTCAAGACGGGTGGTCTGGACCTCGAACGCATCGGCACCAACGGGATCAAGGATCTGTCCCACTGCGCCGAGGCCATGACCGTGGCCGGTATACCCCACGAGGAACTCAGCGCGGCGGAGATCATGTATCGCTGGCCCCAGTTCCACCTGCCGGACGACACCCGCGGCCTGTTCCAGGCCGATAGCGGTCTGGTCGATGCGCGCAAGGCCAACGCGGTCCACATCGCCCTTGCCCGCCTCCACGGCGCGACGATTCGCGACAACCTCGCCGTGGAGAGCATCCAGTCGCACCCTGACGGCGTCGACGTCACGACCTCCGAAGGCGTCTTCCATGCCGCCCACGTCGTGCTAACTGGCGGTGCATGGACCAATAATCTGCTCTCCAGCCTCGACCTGCGGTGGCCGCTGACCGTGACGCAGGAGCAAGTAACCTATTTCGCAACTCCCCACTTGCGCGATTTTACCCCCGATCGTTTTCCGATCTGGATCTGGCGCGCGCAAGAAGAGTTCTACGGGTTTCCGATCTACGGCGAAGTCGCCACTAAGGCTGGCCAGGATGTCGGTGGCCACGAAGTTACGGCCGAAACCCGCACCTTCATACCAGACGAACCCACCAAGGTGCGCCTCGTCCGTTTCCTGCAGCAGCACCTCCCTCGATTTCTTGGGCCCGAGCTCTTCACCAGAACCTGCCTCTACACCATGCCGCCCGACCGCCACTTCGTGATCGATGCCGTGCCGGGCCACCCGCGGGTCACCGTCGCGGCCGACGCCGCCCACGCGTTCAAGTTCGCGACACTCTTCGGCCGCATCTTGAGCGAGTTGGCGCTCGATGCCCGAACCACCTACCCAATCGCACCCTTCACCGCCGACCGCCCGGCGATCACCGACCCGACCTTCGCGCCGATCTTCCGCAACGAGGCGGTATTGAGCCGGTAAGGCCGACGCCTCCGGCGACCAAGTCCCTGCCATCAAGGAGCAGCACCGTGCAAAACGGAACTAGACCCGAACGCCCCGGCTTGTTGGAGCGGCTCGACGCCGGTCCTGTGATTTGCGCCGAGGGTTACCTCTTTGAGTTCGAGCGCCGCGGCTATCTCCAAGCCGGCGCGTTCGTGCCCGAAATCGTCCTCGCGCACCCAGACCTCGTTGCCCAACTGCACCGAGAGTTCGTGCACGCCGGATCAGACATCGTCGAAGCCTTCACCTACTACGCCCACCGTGAAAAAATGCGGCTCATCGGCAAGGAAGACGTGCTCGAAGAGATCAATCGCCAGGCGCTCGCCATCGCGAAAGACGTGGCGTACGAGAGTGGCGCCCTCCTGGCTGGGAACATCTGCAACACCAACATCTTCACCGCCGACGACCACTCCCGCCACGCCGTGCGGGCCATTTTCGAAGAACAGGTCGGTTGGGCCGTCGACGCCGGCGCCGACTTGGTCATCGGCGAGACCTTTTCCTGGGGCGAAGAGGCATTGATCGCCCTCGACGTAATCAAGGCGAGCGGCAAACCCGCCGTGATAACCCTCGCTATCCACCAGGAACCGACCACCCGCGAGGGGTGGACCCCCGAGGAAGCTTGCCGCCGGCTCGAGGCCGCGGGTGCGGATGTCGTTGGCCTCAATTGCATTCGTGGACCGAAAACACTGTTGCCGCTCCTGAAGTCGATCAGGGACCGCGTCAGCGTCCACGTTGCCGCCTTGCCGGTTCCCTATCGCACGCACGACGCGCAGCCGAGTTTCCAGTCATTGCTTGATCCCGCCTATCCTGACCCGCCGAACGGCCGGCCTTTCCCGACCGCGCTCGACCCTTTCACCTGTAATAGGTACGAGATCGCCGATTTCACCCGCGAGGCCTACGACCTCGGCATTCGCTACCTCGGCGTCTGCTGCGGCGCCGGTCCGCACCACATCCGGGCGATGGCGGAAGCCCTCGGCCGCACACCGCCGGCCAGTCGCTACTCCGCCGATATGTCCAAACACGCCTTCCTCGGTACCGATCCGAGCCTCAAACAGGAGAATCGCGTCTACGCCCGTAAACTCTAATATCCCTCCCGGACACGCTCGAGCTCCGACGCCTGGACACCGCCAAACCTGACACGCCGTATGCGTTCCTGGCGGGTGATTTCACTCGTGACCTTCGTGACCTTTGGGGGATTGCTGACGAGGCACACGGGATGCAGACTCATTTCCAGGGGACTGGTGCATTGTCAAAGGGACGCCGACGAGCCCGCAGGCTGCGACGGCAGAGGTTGGGATCTCGAGATGAGGAGCCGATCCGCTGATTTGAGAGCTCCTGCTGAGGGAGGCCCCCTAGCGGCTTCCCGAAAGCGCGATCGGCGCTATCCCAACTACATCTTGCTGCTTGTCGCGCTCGTTCTCGCCGCTGGGTGCGTAACTGCGGTCTACCGGCTGACTGACGACGCCGCTAAGGTGTATCGCACGCGCGCACTGGTCAATGACATCGAGAGCTTGGTCGATCGCAAGAACGCAGCTCTCTACGAAGGCGCAGCCAAAGGCACCGTGGATTCTGACCTCCAAGTGGAGGTTGAAGCCATTGATGTGACGCTCGCCGATCGAACCGCTCAACTCTCCGCGATCGATCCAGGTGTCATGGCCCATGTCCAAGCACCGATGGATTCCTTCGAACGGCGCGCTGATGAGACCCTTTCTGTCTTGAACGAAGGTCGCGTTGGCGAGGCACTGAGTACGCTGGAAGCAACTGAAGAGACGTACCGCCAATTCGGCCTCCAGGTACGCGAGGACACCATCGCCCTCACGCTCCGGGCCGAACGAGCGCAGCGGATGATCGTCCTTGGCTCAAGTGTGGTGCTGCTCATGGCCGCGGTCGTCGTGGGCAGCCTCTCGTGGAGGATCGGATTCGTCCACCGGCGCGCTGAAGCTCGCGCCAAATATCTCGCCGCTCACGACGCGCTCACCGGACTGCCGAATCGAACCCGGTTTGTGGCGGCCGTGGAAGGTGCGCTGTGGCGTACCTCCAAGGAGGGTGGTCAGGTTGCGCTGCTCTACCTCGACCTCGGCAACTTCAAGGTCGTGAATGACTCTCTAGGGCATGGTATTGGCGACGAACTGCTTGTCGCGGTGGGCGAGCGACTTCGAAGATCATTGCGTCCCGGCGACATCGCGGCTCGTCTTGGCGGCGACGAATTTGCCATTCTCCTCGCTGGTGTTGCCAGTGAAGACCACGCCCGTACCATCGCCACTCGCCTCAACTCCGCCCTCAGACCCCCCTTTGCACTGACGGGTCACGAGATCGCCGTGACCGCGAGTGTTGGCGTCGCCGTCGCGGGAGATGGGAGCGCGGAGGAGCTCATCCGCGATGCCGACGCGTCGATGTACGAAGCCAAGCGAGCCAGCAGGGCCGAGACGGTTCTCTTCAAGCACACCATGAACGTTCGATCAGTGGAGCGGCTCCGCCTTGAGACGCAGTTGAATCACGGTATCGCGGCCAACGAGCTGCGACTCCAGTATCAGCCAATCGTCCATCTCGCGAGTGGCGGAATCGAAGGCGTCGAGGCCCTCGTTCGTTGGCAGCACCCGCGCTTCGGTCTTCTTGCCCCAGATGCCTTTCTCCACATCGCGGAGCAATCCGACTCGATCCTTACACTCGGACGTTGGGTTCTCGAAGCTGCCTGTCGCCAGATGAGTCTCTGGTCCGATCCGGCGTTTTTTCACCCGCCATCATTCATCAGTGTCAACATCTCGGCTCGAGAGCTCTTCAGCCCCTCGCTCATCAATGACGTCAAACAGACCCTTCAGTTGACCGGCTTGGCGCCGCACCGGTTGCAGCTCGACATCGCCGAGACGAGTGCCGCGTTCGATATCGAGTCCGCCATCCTTCAGATGACTGCGCTTGGTCGCATCGGCGTGCGTTTGGCCCTCGACGACTTTGGCACAGGGAGCACCGGCTTGGGAGCCCTCAAGCGCTTCCCGGTTGATACCGTCAAGATTGCGCGTCCATTCGTTGAGTGCCTCGGTATGCGGAAGGATGACGGGGCGATCGCGAGGGCAGTAATCGCATTGGCTGACATCCTCGGTTTGGGCGTGATCGCAGAGGGTGTCGCGTCCGAGGCGCAATTGCAGCGGCTTCGCGTGCTCGGGTGTGGCTGGGGACAAGGTTTTTTCTTGGTCCGTCCCAGTACCGCCGCCGACCTCCACAGACTTTTGCGAGCAGGTCGCCTCGCCGATGGCGTCGAGCAGCACGCGATCTCGGCTCCCAGTGCCGATGTCGCTGCCCCGGTGGATATCTTCGTCCCGCCGACGTTACCGGTTCAGACCGCAAACGCGTCAGGCTGAGTAGTCTGTCACAGCGAGTGTGACCCACTCAGCGCCCCCGCACTCCCGTCATTCTGAGGCCGCAGCCGAAGAATCCCCGCGCGAAGCGCTCACCAGCGCAGCTGGTGCTCCTCCGCACGTCGGAGGCCCTTCAAGTGACACAATGGCTGTGACAGACCACTTAGAGCGGGTTGCGGAGCAATTGGGCTTGTGAGAGCCTAGTGGGATGAAGCAATACTCGGTCGACCTCCGTGAGCGGCGGCTGGGAGCCATTGACGCTGGCCTCAGCCAAGCCGAGGCCAGCCGGT
>JACDBO010000098.1 GCA_013694885.1 Chloroflexia bacterium
CGTCGGTGCTGACCCGAACCTCTACGGCGTCATAGGCACCTCCAGCGGTCGGCATCGGCACCACCGCGTGCGCATGCCTGGTTCGGCCGGAGCCAGACAGCGCGGAGCGTTCGCCGGCACCCTTGGCCGGTTAGAACGATGGTGCGCCTTGCCGATAACGACGAAAGAACGAATCTTACGGAGAGCTAATCAGCTCTCGAGCGGGACGCGCGGGAACGCCGCGCGGGTCGTGTTTGAAGGGGTACTCGCGCAACCCTGCAAAGGATTTAGTGTCGGCGCGTGCCCGTTTGTTACACCGCGGGGGGCGATACCGCGACGGCCCCGGCTCGTGTTCGGAGATGGCACCGCCGGAACTAGGGGACTGGTCTCGGTCCCGGGTCCAGGGGAGCAGCCGCGGGGAACATGACGCCGGCGGACCCCTACGCCGCGGTGGGTTGGCGTGGCGTTGCCCGGACCACATCGAGGAACGACCGCAGCGTGGGACTGGGATCGTCTCGCCGCCAGACGGCGACGATCCACACCTTCGGCAGCGCGGGCTCCATCGTCCGGTAGACGACCCGCGACCGCCGCTGGTTCTGGGCGGTTGCCGGGATCAGCGAGAGACCGAGGCCAGCCGCTGCCAGGCTCACCATGGTCAGGGTGCTGTTCGCCTCGTCCGTGACCACGTTGGGGGCGAACCCGCCCTCCGCGCAAAGGGCCACATAACCGGCGTAGAGGCTCGGCTCCAGATCCCGGCGGAAGAGGACGAAGGGTTCCCCCGCCAGGTCGCACCGCGACACCACCGCCGCGGCGGCCAAGGGGTGAGCCGCGGGGATCACCAGCCGCAGCGATTCGCGCTGCAAAGGTTCGATCACCAGGTTCTCATCGTTCCCCATCGTCTCCAGCATCTGACCGTCGGCGCCGGCGGGAAGACAGACGCACCCGATGCCGATCTTGTCGTCGGTCAGCGCTTGCAGCTGCTCGGATGTCGTCATCTGGCGCGGCACGATGACGACATCCGGGAACCGTTCGTGAAACGCGCCGAAGATCGGTGGGAGCACCTCATGGGTGGCGGAGGGGACGAAGCTCACCTCCAGGCGTCCGATTTCGCCCCGCACGGACCGTTGCGCCGCTCGCGCCGCCCGCGCCGCCTGGTCGATGGTCTGACGAGCCTCCGGTAGAAACACCCGCCCGGCCTCGGTCAACTCGACCCGGCGCTTGGTGCGGGTGAAGAGTTGGACATCCAAATCACGTTCCAACTGGCGGATCTGCCGGCTGAGCGCCGGCTGCGCGATGTGCAGCCGTTCGGCCGCCCGCCCGAAATGCAGTTCCTCGGCGACGGCGACAAAGGAGCGGAAATGGCGCAGTTCCATACGTTCTGGGGTTCTCCGGCGTGCGAGGTGGTCCTGGCCCGCGGCATCCTGTGGTGATTGGTCCACCAAGCCAGACGATAGTGCCCGCGGATGACAGAACAGTGACAAATCATACGGATTGCGTATCAGTGCATAACGAAAAAGTATTGGACACATAGCTCGCCCTTTCCTACGATGGAAATCAGTGACCTGCCTCCTGTGGCATGTAATACGGTATCCGCCTGATGAGTGGTGCAATGCTCTGGGTCGTCATTCTGAGGCCGCAGCCGAAGAATCCCGGCAGCTGCATCGTGCGCGAAGCGCTCGACGGCAAAGCCGTCGCATCTCCAACGTGAAGGCGTTCCCCGAGTGTTCAAGCGGATTCCGTATAACACCCAAACGCACCGAGCCGCGCGCAGCCACGCCACACGGGCGACCGGGCCGAGAAGCTGAACAAGGAGTCACCGGGGTCGATGCAGCATGACAGACGCCCCTCGGCATCTACCGACGACCGCGTCCTGGCGATGGCGTTGCGGAGCGGCAACGAGGCCGCGTTTGTGTCGCTCCTGGACCGCTACCACGCGGCGCTGGTGCGGGTCGCCATGATGTATGTGCCGAACCGTGCGGAGGCGGAAGAGATTGCTCAGGAAACATGGATCGGCGTGTTTCGGGGCATCGACCGGTTCGAGGGGCGCTCCTCGCTCAGCACCTGGATCTACCGGATCCTGATCAACCAGGCCAAGCAGCGACGTCGACGCGCGGATCAGAGTATCCCGTTCTCCGCCCTCTGGGATGCCGCCGGCACGGCCCCCGAAGCGGCAGTGGATATCGACCGATTCTTCCCCTCCGACCACGAGCGGGCGGGTCGCTGGATGTCGCCCCCGCGAAGTTGGGAGGGTAATCCGGAAGAGCGCATGCTCGCCGGGGAAACCCGCACCCACATCATGGAGGCCGTCGATGGGCTGCCGCCGGACCAACGCGAGGTTGTCCTGCTTCGCGATGTCGAAGGCTGGACCGCCGCGGAGGTCTGCACTATCCTCGAGTTGAGCGCGATCAATCAGCGCGTGCTGCTGCATCGCGGTCGCTCGCGGGTGCGGCGCACGCTGGAAATCTACCTCGAAGGAGCGTAGTGTCAGAGTATGGCCACCACCGCGTTGACCTGTCACACCGTCGTCGAACGGGTCACCGATTACCTCGAAGGGGCGTTACCCTCGGGTGAGCGGGCAGGATTCAATGTGCATCTCGCCGCCTGTCCCGATTGTCGTATCTACGTCGAGCAGATGCGGCAAACGGTGCACGCGCTCGCCGGGCCGACCGACAGCGCCATCCCGCTCAAGACCAGGGATGACCTCCTCCAGCGCTTTCGGACCTAGGCGGAATGCAGACAGGAGCCGGTCGACGACCGTGAGGAAGCGTAACGCGCTCTCAAGTGCCAGCGTCATCACGTTTCGTGCTTCCCGCTCCCCGCTCCCCACTCACGTCTCACAGCGATAGAAGCGCGCGATCGTCCAAGCACGGGTGTTCTCGCCATCCGCGTATCGGCCACTCCTCGCGGCTCGAGTCCTATCGGGGGCTCGATGTCGATGCCGCCAGCGAACCCAACATCTCCCTCGTCGACACCGCTGGCCTGGTCGCTGGCGGCGATCCTGCGTTGGAATCGGGAACGACCATCCCCGGCCGGCGGCGCGTGGGATAATGAGAGCCGACGGACCGGCAGCCGGGCCGGTGACTCACGTATTCGAACTGAGGAGCGCAACGCCAGGTGGATCTCGATTTTCTCTCCAGAGTCTTCAGCATCATCGTCATCGACCTGGTGCT
>JACDBO010000130.1 GCA_013694885.1 Chloroflexia bacterium
GAACGCGAGCGCGGGGGACACCAATCCCACCCGGCGCGCCAGCACCTGGAGCGTCCTCATGCCTTCCCTCCTGAATTGTTTCGCCCGACCGCCGGTCCGACCACCGACCGCGTCTCCCCGACCCGGCCGGCCATCCCGGTCACGCGACCGGCGGTGTCTCTGCGTCGTCCCCCGACGCGCGTGCGCCATGCTCGGCGGTGGACCCGCCGGAGTTGGCAGCCATCCCCACCGCTCTCCCCCACGACGAGTGAGGCACGAATGACATTGTCCGGGAAAACGCGGCTGGCCGACAATGTGAACGTACGCCTTTTCTGAGGCAATCTGCTGGATTCACCATTCGCACGTCGGTATTTTGGTGTTCGTACCCATACTTTGCCAAGAAGTCAACGGTCTTCACGGTTCCGCTTCTCCCGCCTTACAATGCCGCCGGCATGACATGCGTCCCGTCTCACCGGGGGATTGACGGGCACCCCGCCGTTCCGTACGCTCACCGTGAGGTCTTCGGCTTTCGCATGAGCGGAGACGGGATCATGTTTGCGCGGACGCGAGCCGGATCAGGAGTGCTATCGATGCGTTACGTTTCCCGGCGAATCCTCAACCTCATCGTGGTCGGGTTCCTCTTCTCCTTCGCCTGGCTGCCAGCGGCGGTGCATGCCCAGGACTCCGACACCGAAACCGAGACGGTAACCACAACAGAGACCGAGACCACGACGGAGACTGAGACCGAGACCGATACGGAAACTGCGACCGAGCGTGAAACCGGGGTCGACGACACCACCTACACCAGCCCGACCTGGGGCTACACCATCGAGTGGGATGAGGACGTCTGGACGCCCGATCCCGAAGATGAGCTGATCGACGACGACGACGGACTGGATCGGATCGTCCTCGACAGTGACGCGGGCTTCCTCTACGTCGAGGGCGTCGAGCGCTACGACGGGGTCGTCGCCGACTGTGTCGAAGGCGAGAGCGAGCTCTTCAGCGAAGCCTCGGACGTCGAGGACTTCGAGCCGCTGGAAGACGAGGTCGGCGACCCGATTGCCGACGAGGACGACGACCGCGCCTTCGCGGCCCACAGCTTCACCCTCCTCGGCGACGAAGGCGAGGACCCCCTCGACGTGGCCTCCTACATCGAGTGCCGGGTGCTGGTCGAGGACCAGGCGGTCCTGATCCTCACCCTGGGCTCGGAGATCGACGCGTACGAGGACGCGTTCGCCGACGCCGAGGAGATCTTCGACACCATCGAGATCGAAGACGCGGCGGACACCGAAACCGAGACGGAAACGACAACCGAGACCGAGACCGCGACGGTGACTGAGACTGAGACTGAGACGGAAACCGAAACCGACACGGGCGACCAGGCAATCACCGACGACGAACTGCTCGATGCGGTTACCGTCTACGACGATGTCCCCGCCCCGCCCGACTTCGCTACCCACGTCGAGGGAACGGTCGACTACGAGCAGGATCCGCCGGCCGGCGGCGACCACGCCGGAGACTGGCAGAGCTGCGGCTTCTACGATGAGCCGGTGATCAATGAGCAGGCCGTCCACTCCCTCGAACACGGCGCGGTCTGGATCACCTACGACCCCGAGCTGCCTGAGGAAGACATCGCCGCCCTCGAAGAGCTCGCCGACGGCCAGACGCATCTCCTCATCAGCCCGTACGAGGACCTGCCGTCGCCGATCGTCGCATCCGCCTGGGGCGTGCAGCTCGAGATCGAGGGCGTCGACGACCCCTACCTCCCGGCCTTCATCGACTTTTTCCTGGAGGGTCCGCAGACCCCCGAGCCCGGCGCCCCCTGCGAAGGCGGCAGCTCGGAAACCGCATGAACTCAGGACTGAGTCCTGAGTCCTCCGGCTAGCCGATCAGCAGCGACTCCCCGCCGTCGATCCACAGCTCGCTGCCGGTGATGTGGTCGGCATCGGCGGTGAGCAGGAAGGAGATCAGCCGCGCCACCTGCGCCGCCTTGCTGGTCGCGTAGGCCGTCGCCCCGGTGTTGCTGAAGTTTCGCGTCCCGTTCACCGAACTGGTCACCACGACCGCGCCGCCCCGCCGCCGCAGCAGCGGCAGCGCGGCGCGCAGCGTCAGGAACGTGCCGGTCAGGTTCGTCCGCAGCGTCTGCTCCCACTCCGCCACGGTTAGCGCGTCGAGCGCTGCCCAGACCCCATTTGCCCCGGCGTTGGCCACCACCAAGTCCAACCGGCCCCAGGCACCATCGAGCGCCCCCACCGCCCGCCCCAGCTCAGCCTCACGCGTCACGTCCGCAACCAGCGGCATCGCCACACCGCCCTCGGCCTCGATCGCGGCCACCGTCTCCGCCACCGATCCGGCCACCCGCGACAGCACCCCTACCCGCGCGCCACGCCGCGCCAGCTCGACCGCCGTCGCCCGCCCGATACC
>JACDBO010000132.1 GCA_013694885.1 Chloroflexia bacterium
ATTCCCAGCGCCTCCTCGCACAAGGTCACCGCCCGCTCGCTCTCCTGCTGGCGATAGAGGACGAAGGCGAGTTGGGTCAGCGCGTGGGCAATCCACGGCGCTACCTCCAGCCGCCGCCACAGCGCCAGGGCCTCCTCGAAGGAAGCTCGCGCCTCGTCGTCGGCACCGAGGTCGAGCAGCGCCACCCCGAGCAGCAGCAGCGAGAGCGCGATCCCAGGCGCGTGGTCCACGGCGCGGCAGATCGCCAAACTCTCGCGGGCATAGGCCGCGGACCGCTCGTAGTCGCCTTGCGCCCACGTCAGGATCGCCGCGCCGGTGAGCAGCTTGATCCGCGCCGGTTCCATCGCCGCTGCCCGAGACAGCGCCCGCTCTAGCCACCGCCGCCCCTCGATGAGCCGGTTGTGGGTAAACCAGAACTGCCAGAGCGCACCCACCAGCCGCCCCGCCGTGTCGTCCGGGCGGCCAAACGCCCATTCCAGCGCCGCGGCGAGGTTATCGTGGTCGGTTTCCAGCCGCACCATCCACATCGCCTGGTCCGGTCCCAGCAGGGCCGGCTCCGCCCGCTCGGCCAAGGCCAGGCACCATGCTGCGTGGCGACCGCGCAGCACCTCCTCCTCCCGGCTGGCGGCGAGCTGCTCGATCGCATACTCCCGGATCGTCTCCAGGAGGCGAAACCGATGCTCGCCGTCGGACCCCACCACCGTCTGCACCAGACTCTGCCCAACCAGCGCCGCCAGGGCGTCGAGGACTGAGGACTGAGGACTGAGGACTGAGCTGGTTCCGTCGCTGGGCCGCACGTCCGCGCTGGCGGTGGCGGTCGATAACCCACTGAGTTCTGAGTCCTCAGTCCTCAGTCCTCCCACGACCACCTCCGCCGCCTCCAGACTGAACCCGCCCGCGAAGACCGCCAGCCGCCGAAACAGCGTCCGCTCCGCCGGCGACAGCAAGTCATGACTCCAGGCGATGGCCTCGCGCAGTGTCCGTTGGCGGGCGGGAAGGTCCCGCGCACCACGCGTCAGGATCGGTAAGCGGCGTTCCAGCCGCGGCAGCAGCTCCGTTGCCGAGAGCGTCGTGATGCGGGCCGCGGCCAACTCGATCGCCAGCGGCAACCCGTCCAAGCCCCGGCAGATCGCGGTCACATCCGCGGCGTTATCCGCGGTAAACGCGAAACCGGGCCGCACCATCCGGGCGTGCTGGATGAACAACTGCACCGCCCCGCTCGCCTCGGCGGCCTCGGGCGAGGGCCCGTCGGGCAGCTCCAGCGGCGGCACGGGGTATTCCTGCTCCGCCGTCACATCCAGGCTTGCTCGGCTCGTCACCAGCAACTTGAGACCCGGACAAGCCGCCAGCAGGGGAGGCAGCTCCACCGCCGCCGCGCGGACCTGCTCGAAGTTGTCGAGCACCAGCAGCACCCGCTGATCGCGCAGGGCGTCGATCAGGTTGGCGCGCAGCGGCCGATCCCCGGCTTCGCGGACCTGGAGCGCCTGAGCCAGCGACGTCAGCACCAACGCCGGGTCGGCAACCTCCGCCAGCGGCACGAAGAAGGCGCGGTCGGCGATCGCCGGGTCCAGATCGGCGGCAAGCTCGATCGCCAGGCGCGTCTTGCCCACCCCACCCGGCCCCGTCAGCGTCAGCAACCGGACCCCAGGCGCACGCAGCCGCTCCCGCAGCTCGGCCAGCAACGCCGCTCGCCCGACCAGCGGTGTCAGCGCCCGAACCAGCAAGGACCCCGCCTGGGACGACCACGCCGTAGCCATACGCACCCGTCCCGTGTTTCGATTATCCGCGACCTAACCATTAACACCGGAAGTGTAGTAACCCCACCCCACCGGCACAATCCGCGGTTCTCCCCTCTACCCCGCCGTCCACTAGCCAGAAAGGGCTACCAACTCCGCCACAACGACGCCACCAGTCAACGCGCGCGTACCTCTCACCCAACGAAGGGCTAAGGACCGCGTCGATTGCGACCTCGGCCCGCGAACCTCCGTTCGCGCCGAGGTGAGGGCTCTCAGCTGGCTTATGGCGATTGAAAATAGCCGTATCACGTCTTCATCTGGAACACGCCCCGGACGTGCAACGAGCCGCGCTCCTTGGAACCGCTGCTGCACCGCGGCGGGTTTCTCCAGCACAGCGCCGGTGCCGGCAGGCTCGCCACCGGCGCTTCGGCGCACACCCTGGTATCGGGTCGGGAATCCGTTGGTTGTCTCACGGCGCCTCACCGTCCGCCGTCTCCACGTCCTCCGGCGGTTGCCATCGACTGATGCCGGTCAGGTCGTCGAAATCACGGTCGAAGCTCGCCAGATCCATCCCCGTGTGCTGGACGTAAGAGGCCGCGAGTGCGTCCACGAACCCGAGCCTGGGATGACCGGTCCAGAGATCGAGCGCGCGAAGTAGGACGCGCTTGTCACGCAGCTTGACCCCTCGTACGCGAAGCAGCGTCCCGAGCCGACCGGCCGCGTCGGCGACGGTGTGGTTGTAGTGCGCCTTGGAGGTAAGAATGAAGGCGACCTCAGCGATGACCGCGTCGCAGGTCGTGAGCTCGACCTCCCCCCGCTCGGCACGGCGCATGAGATCGCCGGCGATCCGGTTCATGCGCTGTACGTCGGGACGTGGCGACCGCGTGAGCGCACGCAGGAAGAAATTGGCGTCCAGAAAGATCATCGACGTTTTAGACGCCGCACGATGCGGTTCGCCTCCTCCTCCGTCGCTTCCTCGATCTCCCGCTCCAGGTCGGTCGATTCGTTGGGCAGTGCCTCGATCGACCCGAGCACGGACTCGAGTGTGAATCGCGCCGGCCGCAGCTCAACCTTCCCCTCGTCTCCAACGACGAAGGCGATCTTGTCCGCCGTGCCCACCCCGAGGTGGCGCCGTACGTCAGCGGGGATCGTCACCTGACCCTTGCTGCTGATAGTCGAGATAATCTCTCTCATGGTATCTCCGAGGGTAAGGACTTGGCGAAGACGTAAAGCCAGCGTACCAGAGTCTTTACACCCTGTCCATGACTGGGTGCCAACGCAACATCCCCTATGCCAGCATCAGAATTCGGTGCGATGAATGCTAGCGGGAACATTTCATCACCGTTCAGCCGACGTTCGATTCATGCCGCGCGCGGTAGAGATCGCGCATCAGGGCAATCTCGGCGCGGTGGTGCAGCAGTTCCTGATTTTCCCACCAGACGACGTCGATAAAGGGCCAGTGCGGGTCGCTGCCGTTGGGGTAGGTGCTGCGCCCCACCATGTCGAGCGCGGCGGCGAAGGCGGCGAGCGCCCCGGCGGCATCGCCGCTGAATCGGTAGTCGGTCCGGGTCAGGGACCGCTTCCCGATCGTGTAGTCGGCGCGCATGGCCATCGTCTCGCTGAGGTGGCCGAGTCGCCAAGCGAGCGTGGTAAACGGGGCTGGCTCCGGATCGTCGAGGGAGCGGTCGCGCCCCCAGTCACCCGCGCCGACCAGCTCCGTCGCGCCCGGAGCCGGCTCCCAGAGATATTCGTCGTCGGTCAAGCCGACCATGCACTCGGTGAGGCTTTCCCGCGCGAAGTCGAACTGCGCCAGCAGGGGGGTGAGGCGTGGCGGTGTCGCCATCGGGCGTTCCTCCGTGGGCGGTGCGTTTCCCCTGAGGGTGCGGACAACGGTCACTGGTAACGCGGTCTGTCAGCATTGGAGTTCGCCACGTCGCGCCGCCGCTTAGGTCTCCCCTCTCCCAGGCCTGGGAGAGGGGGTTGGGGGGTGAGGGCCGTCTAGCCCGCCGATTTCGCCAGGGCTTGTTCGAGGTCGGCGATCAGGTCGCCGGCGGTTTCGAGACCGACCGAGAGGCGGACGTAGTCGTCGGTGACTCCGGTGGCCTGCTGGGCGTTCTCGTCGAGCTGCGAGTGGGTCGTCGTCGCCGGGTGGATAACCAGCGATTTGGCGTCGCCGACGTTCGCCAGGTGCGAGAAGATCTCGACGCTCTCGATGAACTTGCGGCCGGCTTCCAGGCCACCCTTGATGCCGAAGCCGAGGATCGCGCCGTAGAGACCGTGCTGGTGGTAGCGGCTGGCCGTCTCGTAGCTCGGGTGGCTGGAGAGACCGGGGTAGTTGACCCACGACACACCGGGGTGTTCGTTGAGGAACCGCGCCACCTGCAGCGCGTTCTGGCTGTGCCGCTCCATCCGCAGGGGCAGCGTCTCGACCCCCTGCAGGATCAGGAAGGCGTTGAAGGGGCTCAGCGCCGGCCCGATGTCGCGCAGCCCCTGGACCCGCAGCTTGATGATGTAGGCCAGGTTGCCGAAGGTCTCGGTATAGCTTAGCCCGTGGTAACTCGGGTCCGGCGTGGTCAGGTCCGGGAAGCGGCCGGAGGCGGCCCAGTCGAAGGCGCCGCCGTCGACGACGATGCCGCCGATCGAGGTGCCGTGGCCGCCGAGGAACTTGGTCAGCGAGTGGATCACGATGTCGCAGCCGTGCTCGAACGGGCGCACCAGATAGGGCGTCGGGAGCGTGTTGTCGAGGATCAGCGGCACCCCGGCGGCGTGGGCGACATCGGCGACGGCGCGGATGTCGAGGGTCAGCAGGTCCGGGTTGCCGATCGTCTCGGAGTAGACGGCCTTGGTCTTGTCGGTGATCGCCGCCTTCACCGCCTCGGCGTTCGGCGCGACGAACTTGACGTCGATCCCGAGTTTGGGCAGGGTGTGCGCGAACAGGTTATAGGTGCCGCCGTAGAGGCTGGTGGTGGAGACGATCTCGTCACCGGCGCGGGCGATGTTGAGGATCGCCAGCGTCTCCGCCGACTGCCCGGAGGCGAAGGCCAGGGCGGCGACACCCCCTTCGAGCTGGGCGATCCGCTGCTCCAGCACGTCGGTGGTCGGGTTCATGATCCGGGTGTAGATGTTGCCGAACTCCTTCAGGGCGAAGAGGTTGGCGGCGTGGTCGGTGTCGTTGAAGACGTAGGAGGTCGTCTGATAGATCGGGACGGCCCGCGACCCGGTGGTGGCGTCGGCGGTCTGCCCACCGTGCAGGGCAATCGTCTCGAACCCAAGCTGCTTCTGCTCTTCCGTAACTTCGCTCATGTGATGGTGTCCTTTCTTTGGTGCCGTGCATCGGCGGTATCGTCATGCCGGTCGACGGCTTCCTCTTGTCGTGCGCTGGCCCTTACCAGCCGCACGACAGCAGCTCCCGCGCGAGGGGCCAGCGGCGGCCGCAGTCGAAATCGATCACGGTCCGCATCACAGGTGCTCGAGGAAGCGAGACATGATCGGGTTGAGCTGGTCCCAGTCCTTGAGGAAGGCGTCGTGGCCGTTGGGTGAGTCGATCTCGATGTAGGTCGCCTCCTTACCGAGTGCGGTGAGGCGAGCAGCCAATGCCCGGACTTCGTCCGGCGGGAAGAGCCAGTCGGAGCTGATGCCGACCAGCAGCACCGGCGCGGCAATGCGGGCCAGCCAGTGGTCCTCGCCGCCCTGCCCTCCATCGCGGTCGACGTCGTAGAGGTCCATGGCCCGAGTCAGGTAGAGGTAGCTGTTGGCGTCGAAGCGGCGCACCAGCGCGTCGCCGTGGTAGTGGAGGTAGCCCTCGACATCGAACGTCGGCCCAAAGGCCGGGTAGAGACCGGGCCGGCTCGCCGGGTTGCGGCCGAAGCGGCTCCCCAGACTCTGCCGGCTGTGGTAGGTGACCATCGCGATCATGCGGGCCAGCGCCAGCCCCTGCGCGGGCACCACACCGGCCGTCTGGTAGTCGCCGCCCCGCCAGTTCGGGTCGGCCATGATCGCCCGCCGCGCCGCCTCGCCGTGCAGGGCGATGCCCTGCGCGCCGAGCGAGCCGGTGGCCGCGATCGGGATCGCGGCGGCGACGAGGTCCGGGTGCCGCGTCGCCCACTCCAGCGCCTGGAAGCCGCCGATCGAGCCGCCGGTGGCGACGAGGCGGGTGACGCCGAGCCGCTCCACCAGCCGCCGCTGGGTGGCGACGATGTCGCCGATGGTGATCAGCGGGAAGCGCATCGCGAACGGCGTCCCGGTCTCTGGGTCGAGCGACGACGGGCCGGTGCTCCCCTGGCAGCCGCCGAGGATGTTGGGGCAGATCACGAAGAGGCGATCACTGTCGAGGGCTTTGCCGGGACCGATG
>JACDBO010000162.1 GCA_013694885.1 Chloroflexia bacterium
CCCGTGTGCTCCGCGTCTCACTCACGGGGCGGGGCCGGGAACTGTGGGGTGGTGTCGAGATGGCGTGGTTGGAACTCGAGCGCCGAACCATCCTGGGGTTGACCGATGTCGAAGTCGCCTTGCTGCACCGGATGCTGCGCCAGATGCGTGACAACTTGCGATAGAGAAGCGTGCCGCATCCAGGACGTGGACGGCCAGAATCAATGAGCCGGCTAAACGTACCAACGGTGGCATGAGTCGAGAAAGGAGTCCAGGAATGGAACGACGGACCTCAGAGCAACCAACCGGGAACCGCTCCCTCGCGCTGACGGCGGTCTTGGCGATCGTCGCCGCGGTGGTCGTCAATCTGCTGATTTTCGGCGTGGTCAACGCGGTGGCATTCGACCCGGTTGTCGATCCCATGTCCGGCGATGACTTGCCGATCCCCGCCATCATCGCCAGCACCACCATCGGAATCGCGGTGGGCGCACTGGTCTATTGGCTGGTGACGCGCAAGCTCAACAAACCGGAGAGCTTCTTCCTGGTGATCGCCGGGATTTTCCTGGCCATCTCCATCATGCCGGTGGTCACTAGCTCGGAACGAAATGGAACGACGGTGATCGCCCTGCTGTTGATGCACCTGTCCACCGCCGCGATCGCCGTTGGCGCGTTGACGGGCCGGCTTCGCGTCGGACGGTGATCATCACCGCGCCACCTCCGGTAATTCGTCAGGATGGCATACTCCTGAACTGGCTTGGAGCTGGTCTCGATGCCGCTCCTGACCTGGCGGGAGAGCGGTTCGGAGTGATGCGGGATGAACCTGATGCGACGCTCGGTGCTCGCGATCGCGGACAACGGGCGGGTTGAACGCGTCTTCCGCGGGAGTCGACTCGCCCGCGGCTTGGTCAATCGCTTCGTCGCTGGTGAAACGCTGGACCAGGCGCTTGGCGCCGCCGCGCGGCTGCACACGTCCGGCATGACGACGACGCTCGACCTACTTGGCGAAAATGTCGCCACGGTCGATGCGTCGCGGGCGGCGGTTGCCAGCTACGTCGCCATTCTGCAACGGATGCGCGAAGCGGGCCTCGAACCCAACATCTCCGTCAAACTCACGATGCTCGGACTGGACCTCGGCGACACCCTCGCGCGGGATAATGTCGGACCGATCCTTGAGGCGGCCAATGCCGTCGATGGCTTCGTGCGCATCGACATGGAGGGCTCGGACTACACCGCCAGGACAATGGACATCTTCACCTCGGTGCACAATCGCTTTCCCAACAACGTCGGCATCGTCGTTCAAAGCTATCTGCGCCGCGCTGAGGACGACGTGCGGCACGCGATTGCGCAAGGCGCGCGAGTCCGCTTGGTGAAGGGCGCCTATGCGGAGCCCGAGACAGTCGCCTATCCAACACGCGGGGAGATCGATGAGTCCTTCGTCGCGCTGCTGGAGTTGCTGCTCGACGGCGGGCACTATCCGGCGATCGCGACCCATGACCCGGCGTTGATCCGGGCGACCCAAGGGTACGCGCTGCGGATGGGGATTCCGCCTGATCGCTACGAGTTTCAGATGCTGTACGGCGTGCGGCGCGAGGAGCAGAGCAGATTGGCGACAGAGGGATACCGGATGCGTGTCTACGTTCCGTTCGGAACCGAGTGGTACCCGTATTTTACCCGTCGTATCGCGGAGCGGCCCGCGAACGCCCTGTTTGTGCTTCGCCAGCTTTTCGATCGGTAGTCGCCAGGGCTAGTCCGCCGCGAACGATGAATCGTCGACGACCTCTGCCGGGTCACGGTGCCGGCCATTGGCGGATCTCAATTCGGGAATCACCGCGCTGAGCCGCGTCGCGACCTGTTGCGGGCTGAGACCACCGTCGAGCAAGCCAAGGATGTAGCACGCGAGCGAGGTGCGGACCCGGTCGACCGGGCCGTCTTTGAGCGCCACGCGCAATGATTGCACCGCTTGCTTGTGGTGGTTCTTGACGGTCCAGATACTGAGACCGAGCTGCTCGGAAATCTCTTGATAGGTCAAACCATACGCCTGCAAGCGCAGAAC
>JACDBO010000164.1 GCA_013694885.1 Chloroflexia bacterium
TCGCTGCGGAAAGAGCATCGCGAAACCGCCCTCGAAATACGCCTGGTGGACGGTCGACGAGTCGAGGCTGAGCCCGCTGAGCAGCGTCCCGCCGATGGCGTGGTGAATCGGGTCGCGGCGACCTTCGCCACCGAGCCACCGGCGCACCGACGACCGCTGCCCATCCGCGCCCACCAGCAGCCGGCAGCGCAACATCGCCGTGTCGCCATTCACCGTGACGCTGACCGCCGGCCCGCCGTCGATGATGCGCGCCTCCGCGCTCGCCGGACGGTAAACCAGCGCGCCCCGCTCCGTCGCCGTGGCCAGGAGTGCATCCTGCAAGCCAGGGTGAAAGACGCTGGTCTCGCCGTAGCCGTCTGGAAAGTCCTCGCGCCACGCGTAGGGTTCCCCCGGTGTCGCGTGTCGGTAGCGGAGCCAGTAGGGGAGTTCCAGCCCACCGGCTCGCCCGGTCACGACATCGAGGAGTCCGAGTGTGTCGAGTTCGCGGACACCCCACGGGTGAATGCTCTCGCCGCGGATGCGGTCGCGGAACGCCGCCTCACGCTCGACGATGGCAACGCCGAGCCCGCTCGCGGCCAGAACCGCGCCCAGCGCGCTCCCCGCAACTCCACCCCCGATGATGGCGACATCGACGCTCTGGTTGCGTAGGGGGGGAGTCCGCGACATGGCGACGTGGCCTTCGGGTCCGCTGTTGGGATCGGTCCCAGGATCAGGCGCTGGCCTGGATTATCAGGACGAGGCAGGTAACGACGGCCAATGTGCCGGTCGCATTAAGGATAGCCGTCACAGGCCCGCTCTACCTCTCCTTAGTGCCACGTCGTCTTCTCGTTCGACGGTCGACTTT
Source organism: Chloroflexia bacterium (assembly GCA_013694885.1). Taxonomy (GTDB): domain Bacteria; phylum Chloroflexota; class Chloroflexia; order Thermomicrobiales; family UBA6265; genus JACDBO01. Next base: position 845 of record JACDBO010000164.1, read on the forward strand.
CGTCGTTCACCCAAGGAGCGCGCTCCTTGATGAATGCTTCGACCTCTTCCGGGCCCTGGGCGCGGAGGTCCAGCACGGGCCAGTTGAGCTGGCCGGGCATATAGAGCGAGAAGCTGAACTGGATCGGCTCGATCCGCTCCATGTTGGCCCACCAGGTATACAGCGCCGGCAGCCAGTCGAATTCCTTCGCCCGCACCCGCCAGAGGGCGACGCCCGCGCCGCGCTCATATGTCAACGCCTCGCCGAAATAGACGTGCGCCGTCCCGGTCGATTCGATGATCTCCAGCACGTCGTCGTAGTGACGCGGAGAGCCCTTGAGCGAGAACTGATGACCCGCAAAGAAAGCCGGCGGAACGACCCGCATCTCGTCCTTGATCCGCGAATCCCGCGTCCACGGCAACAAACCCATCTGATTCCACCTTCCGACCGCGCATATCCTACCCGCCATTCACCGCACTCGATTGTACTTGTTCGAAAGGGGACAGGGCTTAGGGGACAGAGGACAGAGGATAGAGGATAGAGGACAGGGGGCAAGAGAAAAGTGTCGCCAGACCGCTTCCGATGGGGCGGACACGCCCGCGGAAGTCGGCTCACTATCCTCTGTCCTCTTCCCCCCTGTCCCCTATCCCCTAGTACGTCGCGCGGCCGCCGGAGAGGTCGAAGACGGCGCCGGTCGAGAAGGTGAGCTCGTCCGAGCAGAGGAAGCTGACCAGCGCGGCCACCTCTTCCGGTTTGCCGGTGCGGCCCATCGGGATGCGGCTGGTCATGTAGGCGATGTGTTCCGCGCTCACTTGCGCCAAAATCTCGGTCTCGATCACTGCCGGGGTGACGGCGTTGACGAGCACGCCCTTGGTGGCGACCTCTTTCGCCACCGCCTTGGTCAGCCCGATCACCCCCGCCTTGGCGGCGGAGTAGGGTACGGCATTCGGGTTGCCTTCCTTACCGGCGATCGAGGCGATGTTCACGATGCGGCCATAGCCGGCCGCGATCATCGCCGGCAGGGCGGCCCGGCAGCCGAGAAAGACGCCCGTCAGGTCGATGTCGAGCACCTGCCGCCACTCCGCGGCATCGAGCTCCCAGCATGGCGCCGAGCGGCCGGCGACACCGGCGTTGTTGACGAGGATGTCGATCCTGCCCCAACGCTCGGACACATTCCCTAGAGCCGCCGCCCACTGCTCCTCCGAGGTGACATCCAGCGTGAGGGCGAAGGCCGCCTCACCGAGCGTCGCCGCGGCTTCCCCGGCGGTGGCCGAATCGATGTCGGCCACGGCGACGCGGGCGCCGTCGGCGACGAGGCGCCGCGCGATAGCCAGCCCGATACCGCGGGCGGCGCCAGTCACAACGGCCACACGCCCCGTCAACCCCCGCTCCCCACTCGTCATCCTCGCGCCCTCCCCGTTGTATCGTGGTCCCGAACGTCCACGCTGACGGCGATCTTACACGCCGTGAGCACCAACCCGGCATGGCGCAAGGAAATGTGCATGAGGACCTTGCTGGTCAAGAATGCAACGCTGCTGGCGACGATGGACAACGACGGGCAAGAGGTGCCGGGCGGCGGTGTCTACGCCGAGGACGGTGTCATTCGCGCGGTCGGCGCCAGTGGCACGCTGCCGGACCGCGCCGACGAGACCATCGACGCGCGCGACATGGTGATCCTGCCGGGTCTGGTCAACACGCACCACCATTTCTTTCAGACGCTGACGCGGGCGGTGCCGGCCGCGCAGGATGCCGACCTCTTCACCTGGCTGAAGACGCTCTACCCGATCTGGGCGCGTCTGACGCCGGACGCAATCGCCGTCAGCACCAAAGTCGCCCTTGCCGAGCTACTACTCTCCGGCTGCACTACCGCGAGCGACCACACCTACATCTGGCCCAACGGCGCTCGCCTCGACGACCAGATCGAAGCGGCGCGCGAGATGGGCGTTCGCTTCCACGCCGCGCGCGGGTCGATGTCGCTCGGCGAGTCGGCGGGCGGCCTGCCTCCGGACAGCCTGATCGAGGAGGAAGTAACGATCCTGCGCGACTCCCGGCGGGTGATCGAGACGTACCACGACCCAAACCGGTACGCCATGCTTCGCATCGTCCTCGCGCCGTGTTCGCCGTTCAGCGTTTCACCGGACCTGATGCGCGAGAGCCTCGCCCTCGCCCGTGCATCCGGTGTCCACGTCCATACCCACCTTGCCGAGACGCGGGACGAGGCCGACTACTGTCTCGCCCGGTTCGGCAAGACGCCGGTCGAGTTGATGGAGGAACTGGGCTGGGTCGGTGACGATGTCTGGCACGCGCACCTCGTCCATCCCTCCACCGCCGAGATCGCCCGGCTCGGAGCGAGTCGTACAGGCGCCTGCCACTGCCCGACGTCCAACATGCGGCTCGGTTCCGGCATTGCCCGCGTCGGCGACTGGCTGCGGGCCGGGCTGCGGGTGGGGTTGGGCGTCGATGGCTCGGCGTCGAACGATGGGTCTCACCTGCTGGCCGAAGCGAGACAGGCCATGCTCCTCCAGCGTGTCGGCGGCGACCCGGCGGCCCTGACCGCCCGTGACGCCCTGCGGCTCGCCACGCGGGGCGGCGCCGCGGTCCTTGGGCGCGACGATATCGGCATCCTGGCGCCCGGCATGGCCGCCGACCTCATCGGCTTCCGAGTGGATACGCTCGGGTTCGCTGGTGGAGCCGTCCACGACCCGCTGGCGGCCCTCGTCTTCTGTCAACCGGCCACCGTCGACCTGAACATCGTCGACGGTCGAGTGCGTGTCAGGGGTGGGGATATCCTCGATGTCGATGTGCCGGCGCTCGTCGCGCATCATAATCGGATCGCCCGCGCATTGGAGCGGGGAGGGTGAGCGAGGCACGATGGTAGCCCGGTTCATGAGCGAGGAATTAACGCGCGCGGATTGGCGACGGGAACGTGACGACCTGCTGCGCGCGTTGAGCGGCGGGTTCCTGATTGGCACGCCGCTGATCTACACCATGGAGACGTGGACCGCCGGGGCTGGTGCCTCGACTTCGCGAGTGCTGCTCTTCGTCGGGATCGCCTTTCTGGTCAACCTGCTCTTCATCGTCTTTGCCGGGTTCCGAAGCGGCGAGGCCGGCGCGCGTCGCCCCCTCGGCGACGCGCTCGAGGCGACGGCGATCGCCCTGGTCACGTCCGGCGTCTCCCTGGCCCTCGTGCACCAGTTCGAACTGGGGCAACCCCTCAACGTCACGCTCGGCCTGATTGCCGTCGATGCGATGCCGATTGCCTTCGGGATCTCCGTGGCCAATCACCTCCTGGGTCAGGAACAAGGACGAGATCAGCCGGGCGAAGGAGAGCGCGGCCATGAGGATGCCGAACGCGAGTTCCACGGCATTCGGGCCTTACTGCTGGACGCCGGCGCCGCGTTCGCCGGGGCGCTCTTCCTCAGTTTCAATATCGCGCCGACGGACGAAGTGCCGATGCTGGCGAGCGAGATCCCGAGCCTCGGCTTGCCTTTAATCGCGCTCTTCTCGCTCGCTCTCAGTTATGCCATCGTCTTCGCGGCCGGCTTCAGCGGTCAGGATCGGCGATTGCGGACGAGGGGACCATTCCAACGCCCGCTGACGGAAACGGCGGTCTCCTACGTCACCGCGCTGTTCGCCAGCGTCGCTATGTTGCTGGTATTCGGTCAGATCGAGGTGGGTATGAGCTGGACCGTGGTCTATGCCCAGGTCGTCGTGCTTGGCCTACCGGCATCCATCGGCGCCGCCGCCGGCCGTTTGGCGGTCTAGCGACGGACTGAGGACTGAGGACTGAGGACTGAGCCGGTGAGGTGCGGACGTGGATATCGAGAGGTCGGATCGGATGAGTGAGCAGAGTGACGAGGCGCAAGAAGGTCGAAGTCTGGCGGAGTGGGTGACGCTGGCGGTCAGCATCGTGGTGGTGGCGGCGTTCGTCGGGGCGGCGTTCGTCGAGAACGTCACGCGAGATGAACCGGCCGGCGCCCCGATCACCGTTGAAGTCCTCCTCGAACAGATCGAGCAACGCGAGGGCAGTTTCTACGTGCCCTTCGAGGTATCCAACGCCGGTTCCTCACCGGTCGAGGATGTCAGCCTCCTCTTCGAGTTGCGGCTACGCGGGCAACTGCTCGAGGAATCAACGGTGCTGATCCCATTCCTGCCGAGCAATGGCGTGGAGGCGGGAACCGTCGTCCTGACCACAGACCCCGCCCGGGCCGTGCTCGTTGCCAGCGTGCAGAACTTCCGCGAACCGTAGGCTGCCCTGTACGGTCCGGGCGCGAGGAACGGGCGGACGCCGTCCGCCCGTTCCGTTTGAGGCTTGCCTGGTGGCGCAGCCGCGGGACGCGAGGAAGTGCTACCCCTCGAGGCGGCGGAAGACGGCGCTGGCGTTCTGGCCACCGAAGCCGAACCCGTTGGCAATGGCGGCGCGGACTGGCATCCGTCGCGCTTCGTTCGGAACGTAGTCGAGGTCGCAGGCCGAATCCTGATCGACGAGGTTGATCGTTGGCGGCACCACACCGTCGCGGATCGCCAGGATACAGGCCAGGGACGAGACGGCGCCGGCCGCGCCCAGCAGGTGGCCGAGCATCGACTTGTTGGCGGAGACGGCGAGCGATGCGGCGTGGTCGCCGAAGACGTGCTTGATCGCCTTGGTCTCGGCGATGTCGCCGAGCGGTGTGGCCGTCGCGTGGGCGGCGACATAGTCGATGGCGGTTGGCTCCAGACCGGCGCGAGTCACGGCGCGGGCCATCGCCTGCGCGGCGCCGCGCCCATTGGGGTCCGGCGCGGTGATGTGGAATGCGTCGGAGGTATAGGCGCCGCCGCTTGCCTGGCAGACGACATTCGCTCCCCGGCGGGCGGCGTGTTCCTCCGACTCGATGACGACCACCGCCGCGCCTTCCGAGAAGACGAACCCGTCGCGCCCGTTGTCGAATGGGCGGCTGGCCTCCGCTGGCGCGTCGTTGCGGCGCGAGAGCGCGCCCATGTTCGCCAACCCGGCGATGGCGACACGGGTGATCCCCGCCTCGGTGCCCCCGGTGATGACCACGTCAACCTCGCCGCGCTCGATCATATGGACCGCATCGACGAACGCCTGGACCCCGGCGGCGCAGGCCGCGACCGAGGTGATCGATGGACCGTGGATATCGAAGGCGATCGAGACCTGGCAACTGGCCATGTTCGGCGCGAACAGCGGGATCAGGAACGGAGTCACCCGTTTGGCGCCCTTGTCCCTCAGGACCAGGACTTCACGCTCCATCGCCCCGATGCCACCACCCCCGGTGTTGAGGACGACACCGATTCGCTCCCGATTCTCATCGGTGATCTCGAGACCGGCGCAGGCGATGGCTTCCCGCGCGGCGGCGACCCCGAGCTGGGCGAATCGCTCCATGCGGCGGGCCGCCTTGACGTCCATGAAGTCCTTCGGGACGAAGTCGTGGATTTCCCCGGCGATGCGGACCTCGAGGTCGGAGGCGTCGAAACTCTGGATGGAGGAGATGCCGGAGCGCCCGCTGGTCAACCCGTCCCAGAAGGCGTCCACACCGATACCCAGCGGTGTCACCGCCCCCATCCCTGTTACGACCGCCCGTGTCACCGTCCGCATCCTTTCTGCCCCGACAATGTGATTGCGTGTGCGGCCCTCCGCCATTCCAGGCGGAACGAGGATCGAGTCGACCATCGCGCCGGTGCGCTCATCCCTCCGCTGCCGTGGGGGCCGCTGGTGGCCGGTTGCTGATGCCGAGATCGAGTTCCCGCAAACTCACGGTGCGAACATCTCGGCTGATCCGCCGAACCAGACCGGAGAGCACCTGCCCAGGACCTACTTCGACGAAGGTCGTCGCACCGCTGTCGACCATCTCGCGCACCGAGCGAGTCCAGTTCACCGGTCGCTCGACATGGTGCGCCAGCTCACGGCGGATCTCCCCCACCGACGTGATCGCCTGCCCCGTGACATTGCCGACGATCGGGAAGTGCGGCGCGCGCAGCTGGAGCCGACCGATCAACTCGCCGAGCTGGGTGGAGACACGGGCCATCAGCGGCGAGTGGGAGGCGATGCTGACGCCGAGCCGCGCCACCCGGCGCGCACCCTGCTCGCGGGCAAGCTCCATCGCTCGCTGGAGCGCGCCGAGCTCCCCCGAGATGACCGTCTGGCCGGGGCAGTTGGCGTTGGCGATGGTGATGATGCCCTCGGACTCGGACGCGCGGCAGACGGCTTCGATCGTTTCGTCGTCGAGCCCGATGATCGCCGCCATGCCGCCCGGTCGCTCCCGGCCCGCCTCGCGCATCAAGCGCCCGCGCTCGCGCACGAGCACGAGGGCGCTCTTGAAGTCGATGACATCGGCGGCGACGAGCGCGGTGAACTCGCCCAGCGAGTGCCCGGCGACGATGACGGGGGTGATGACCTCGCCCATCGCCGCCGCCTTCTCCTTGATCGCGGCCAGCACGGCCATGCTGACCGTCAGGATCGCTGGTTGGGCGTTGTAGGTGTCTTCCAGTTCATCGTCCGGACCCTCGAAGCAGAGGCGAGAGAGCGCGAAGTTCAATTCCTGATCCGCATCGCGAAAGACCTCGCGGGCGGCGGGCGACGTATCGAACAGTTCCTTGCCCATACCGACGCTCTGGCTGCCCTGACCGGGAAAGATAAAGGCGATCTTGTCGCCGAGCGTTTCGTGAAGGCTCATCAGATCCTCATTGCGGCGATGTGCAAGCGTGCCAAAGGCGTGAGGTGGGGTGTTGGATGCGACGCTCGATTTTCTGGCCAACAAATGCACCAAAAGTCCCCGCGACTGCCGTGATCCCGGCGCCGGGGGGACGTTCACAAGTCTATCACGAACCGCCGGAGCACCGTGCCGCCACCGTACAGACTCTCTCGGCCCTCGACCCTTGCTCCTCGACCCTTAGGCTCAGATCGGCCAGCCACCGGTGGAGTCGATGAGCTGGCCGGTGACCCACGCAGCGGCGTCGCTGGCCAGCCAGGCAATCAGCCGGGCGGCATCGGCCGGCTCACCGAATCGACCCCGCGGCATTTGCGGCAGCAGTTCGGCGCGCAACTCCGGCGTGATCCAGCCGGTGTCGGTGACGCCGGGGTTCACCGCATTGACGGTGATACCGCGCGGCGCCAGCTCCGCCGCCAACGTCCGGGAGAAGGCGGCAATGGCGCCCTTGGTCGCCACGTACGCCAGCTCCTCCGGCATTGGACCCATGTTCTGACCCGACACGAGGTTGATGATCCGCCCACCCTCATGCCCCTGAAAGCGTCGAGCGAATTCGACGGCGAGCAGCGCCGTAGTGCGCACGTTCACCGCATAGTGCCGGTCGAGCGTCGCGGCGTCGAGTTTCTGGTATCCATCGCGGGTCGAGTGCGCGGCGTTGTTGACGAGGACCGTCACCGGCCCCAACCGCGCCTCGACCTCGTTGAGGAGATTCTCCGCGGCATCCGGCGCCGACAAGTCGATCGCGATGCCGGCAACGCGCACTCCCGTGGCGCGCAACGCCCCCTCGATCCGCGCCGGGTCGCCGGTGTCGGTCCCATACATCTCCCGGTCATAGTCGGCAAAGTGGCTGAAGGCGATGTCGGCGCCATCCCGCGCCAATGCGTCGCAGATCGCCGCGCCGATGCCCACCGTCCGCGACGCTCCGGTTACCAGCGCGACTCGACCGGAGAGGGAGCGAATCTGGTGGTCCATCAGGTCCTCCCAGGGCGAGAGGGACGTGTTCGGCATCCCGCCGAACGGTCATTTCGAGCGCAGCGCGAGAAATCTCTCGTTCATGGGCACTGCTCTCGTTGGAACGCTATTTGGATGAGAGTGGTTTGACATCTTGCCTCGTCGCCCTTCAACGAGAGATTTCTCGCTGATAACCATCACTGCGGCTCGAAATGACGATGGAGGGAATCGCTCGAACCGGAGAGATTCGCGGGTTGGAGTCGATTTCACAGAGAAGGCCGCATTATCCCTCGTAGCGGCCAAGGACGAGGACGGCGTTCTGACCGCCGAGACCGAACGAGTGCTTCGTCATGGCGTGGACCTCCGCGGCCAACGGCTCACCGTGGACGACGTTAAGGTCGATGGATGGGTCGGGCGTCTGGTAGTTCAACGTTGGTGGAATGCAGCGGTGATGGACCGTCAGGATCGCGGCGACGCTCTCCAGCGCCCCGGCGGCGGCCATGCAGTGACCGAACGCCCCCTTGACCGACGTCACCGGGATCTCGCGCGCGCGCTCCCCGAAGACGCGATGGATGGCCCGGGCTTCGGCCAGGTCACCCGACGGGGTGGAGGCGGCGTGGGCGTTGATGTGGTCGATCTGGTCGGGCGACATCCCCGCATCGCTCAGCGCCGCCTCGATCGCCC
>JACDBO010000205.1 GCA_013694885.1 Chloroflexia bacterium
CGACACCACCGGGGTTCGGCACGTCGACGAAGAGTTTTTCCCGGTAGACCGGCACGTCACCGCGTTTGGCGGGGGTGGTGTCGATGCCGAACCGCTCCGGGTGCTCCGCCGGCAACGGTGCGGGCCAGACACGACCATCGTGCTCCAGGAGCACGCCGCCCTGGAAATATTGCGCGGTGATGCCCCGCGCGCGGTGGGGTTCGCTCAGGGGCAGACCGAGATAGAACCAGCCCTCGTGGCTGTTGTACCAGTCGAGCATGGCGCCGGAGATGGAGTGGCCGCTCGTCTCGTCGATGGTGCCGCCGCTGTTCCAGACATCGGCGGTGCGCTCCTCCGACTCAATCACCGGGCGCCATGTGCCGGTGCGGCGGTCAGGCGCGGCGCGCCGGCCGTCGCCGCGCTGGCGGCTGTTGGTGGTGTTGATCGTCTCGGTGCCGGCCGGCGCGAGTCGGATCGTCGGGTCATCGGTCCACAAGACGTCCGGTTGATACTGAAAAATCCCTCGCTCGAAGGCCTGGCTGTAGAGACCGTTGGGGGCCGCGTAGGGCTCGGAGATCGGGTTGCCGTAGACACTGTCGGCGCCATTGGCGCGCCAGTAGTCGAGCATCGTGCCGGAGACGATATGACGGGTGGCCTTGATCCAGACTTGACGGTCGGTCTGGCCCAGGTCGGGGGGGATCATCTCTGGCGCCAGCCCCAGATCGTCGAGCGCTGGCTGGGCGGCGGTCGTCACCGGTGGAGGGGCGACCGGCGCGACGAGTGCGACGGAGAACGCGATCATGAACGCGAGCGTCAGGTGTCTCTGCACGGTATCCTTCATGCCCCGTCTGGTCCTCCGGTAGGTGTGACGATCATTCGGTCGATCGCGAGTCGGGAGCGGTTGATCGCATCGCGTATCTCGATCGCGGCCAGCCGCGCCGCTTCGGCGAAATCCGCCTCACCGCTCGCATAGATAATGCTTCGTGACGCGGAGACCAGCAAGTTTTCACCGTTGGTATCGACCCCAGCCCGCACCGCCGCGCCGAGGTCGCCGTCCTGCGCGCCGATGCCGGGAAGCAGGATAGGGTGCCCTGGGCAGATGTCCCGCACGGCCGCCAGTTGCGCGGGGTAGGTGGCGCCCACAACCAGCCCGATCGTCGCCGGATAGCGCTCAGCCCACGCGGCGACACGCCGGGCGATGGTCAGGAACAACGGCTCCGTCTCACCGGACGCCGAGCGGATATCGAGGTCCTGGACGTCGCCACTGCCCGCGTTACTCGTCTTGCAGAGGATGAAGACGCCTTTGTCGGCATAGGAGAGGAATGGCGCGACGCTGTCCTCACCGAGGTAGGGATTGACCGTCAGCGCATCGAACCCGAATGCGTCGAACCAGCCGCGGGCGTAGGCGGCGGCGGTGTTGTCGATGTCGCCGACCTTGCAGTCCAGGATGATTGGGATGCTCGCCGGGATGGCGGCGCGAACCCGATCGAGCGCGTCGATACCTTCGCGGCCAAAGGCGAGAAAGAAACCGAGGTTGACCTTGTACGCGCAGGCGAGGTCCCGCGTGGCGTCGATGATGGCCGTGCAGAACCGGGCGGCGCCCGCCCCGCCGGTACCGACGCCAGCCGGCAACCGCTCCGGGAGCGGGTCGAGACCGACGCAGAGGGCACTCCGCTGTGCCCGCGCCGCCTCCGCGAGTTTGACCCCAAACGACGTAGCGGCGGGCGCAGCGGACCGATCAGCGATGTCTGTCGTCATAACCCTCACCATGAATGCGATATCCGTACATGGGAAGAATAAGGGTTTCGCTTCAGTCTGGCAATGAATCGGAGATAAAGTCGGGCTAGTTCTGGTATGTGACAACAGGGAACATCTGTTGCCCTTCGAGAAGGGGTGCTAGACTGCTCACACGTTCAGAGCGAACCGGCGCCACGTTCTCCCCGAATCCGAACGTGAACGTCCCGGTCGCGGTCGTTGCCTCTCCGGCGATGGGCGGAATGAGCGCGGTGGTCCCCCCGCATCAAGCAGAAGAGAGATGGCATACCAGCGTCGAGACGACGGCGTGGGGTTGAACCGGGACGGGGTACGGTGGAATGAGTCCGAGCGAGGCGGCAACGGTGGAGCACGGTGGGGGGGACGCGACGGCGATGTGGCCGGGCGCCATCCCGACGCTGGCCGACGTGTACCGGGCGCGAGGCGTCGTGCGCGGACACCTCGAACCGACACCGCTGCTGGAGCCACCGGCACTCGCCGATCGACTCGGGTGCCGGGTCTTCGTCAAATGTGAAAACCTCCAGCCGACCGGCGCGTTCAAAGTGCGCGGTGGGCTCTATCTGATGAGCCGGCTCTCGGATGAGGAGCGGGCACGCGGGGTAGTCGCCGCCTCGACCGGCAACCACGGTCAGTCGATCGCCCTCGCCGCGCAAATGTACGGCGCCAAGGCCACGATCTTCGTGCCGGAGCACGCCAACACGCTCAAAGTTGCCGCGATGGAGCGGTTCGGCGCGACGGTGATCCATGAGGGAGTCGACTTCGAGGAGAGCTTCGCGGCCGCCCGCGAGTATGCCCAGCGCGAGGATATCCACTTCGTCCACTCCGCCAATGAGCCGGACCTGATCGCTGGTGTCGGGACGGCGACCCTCGAGATTATGGAGCGGGAGCCCGACCTAGACGCCATCTTCGTCCCGATCGGTGGCGGCAGTGGCCTCTGCGCGGCGTGCATCGTCGGCAAAGCCATCAACCCGTCGCTCAAGGTATATGGGGTGCAGGCCGAAGGTGCTCCGGCGGCGCACGACTCGTGGCGGCAGCGACAACTCGTGGCGCACGGTGCGGCCCAGACGTTCGCGGAGGGCATCGCGACCCGAGTTGCCTATGAACTGCCGGCTCGCATCCTGTGGGACAGCGTCGATGAGATCGTGCTGGTTTCTGACGCCGATTTGCGGCGGTCCATCCTGACGCTGCTGGAGACGACCCGGATGCTCGCCGAGGGAGCCGGTGCGGCTGGCCTCGCTGGGGTCTACCGGCGGAGAGAGACGCTGAGGAACAAAAAGGTCGCGATCGTCCTCTCCGGAGGCAACTTGACGCTTGAAACCCTGGCGCAGGCTCTAGGCGAGGAGCGAGCGTGGTGAGTAGCTGGATCGATCGACTGGCTGGCAAGGGCCGGCGCGGAGGCAACGGGGTCCTGGTCCAGATCGCGCGGGAGGTCGTCGGCCGCCGGCGGTCGGTGCAAGGCGCGATCAGCGAAGTCCGGCACCCGGCCGTGCTCGATGTGCTCTCCGACGATGATTTCAAGGCCCTCGACCGCGTCATTGAGGAGCGGCGCACGTCGGACCGGGAGTTTGCCCAGGTGCTGGCGCGGCTGACGCACGCCGCGGCGCACGCCAAGAGTTTCGATCGCCAAACCGTGGACGCCGCGCTCCGGCTCGACAGTTTGCTGCCGGCCGATGATCCAGCGCACGAGCGGGAGAAGCTGCTGCGCGACGCCTATCGCGCCGCGCAGCGGGCAGGCTACGTGCAAGGCGGGCGGCGGGCGATGTCGCGGCTCGGTCAGCGTGCCTTCGATGCCGGCGACACGGAGCGCGCGCGCGTCCTCCTCGAACAGCAAGTCGATCTCGGGCCGGAGACGATGGATAGCGTCGATGAGGTTGGCTCGGCGATTCTGCTGGCCGACATCCTTCGCCGCGAAGGCGATACGCGAGGAGCGGTCAACTTCTACCGGCGCGCTGGCCGCTCGGCGCAACGTCTCGACGACTACAACGGGCTGGCCGAGGCGCTGCTCAAGCAGCTCGAGCTGATGGGCAGCGAGGTCGGCCGCGAGACGCGCGTGGCACTCCAGGAACAGGCCCTCGATGCGGCGAAGCGAACCGGGGACCGGGTCATCCAGAGCCGAATCGTGGTTGGCCTGGCCGGGACACTGATCGGCCTCGGACGCCTCGACGACGCGATTGCCCACCTCGAAACCGGACTCCTGATCGCCCGCGACATCGGCGACCTGACCCTGGAAAACGAATGCCTGGCGATGCTATCCGATGTCGAGCGCAAACTCGGCCGGATGCACGTCGTCGCCGACCGCGAGCGTGAACTGGTGCAGGTCGAGGAGCGCCTCGGCAACAAACCAGCGGCCGCCGCCGATGCCGTTCAGCTCGGGACAACGTTGCTCTCGATCGGCCGCCTCGACGAGTCGCGTGAGGCGTTCGAGCGGGCGGTGCGGTTGGCCCGAACGATCAACAACGAAGTCCTGGAGCAACGAGCGTTCGGTGGACTCGGCGTCGTCCATACGCAGCTGAATCGACCGGTCGAGGCGCTCAACAACTTGATGCAGGCGCTGGATCTGGCTCGGGCCGCCCGCGATTCCGCCCATGAGGCACAGTGGCTCGGCAGCATCGGTGAGGCGCTCTGGAAATTCGACCAACCGGCCGATGCCGTGCAGGCGATCAACCAGGCGGTCGCCGTCGCCCGGCGTGTGGACGACCATGACCTGCACGCCGGGATGCTCAGCCTGCTTGGCCGCATCTACGCATCGGGTCGACAAGTCACCAAAGCGCGAGAGTGCCAGACCCAAGCCCTGGAGATCTATCGACGCCTCGGACGGGCTGATGAAGAGATCGCCGCCCTCTCCGCTCTCGGGGCACTGGCGATGGAAGCGGGTCAGACCAACCAGGCGATCGGGTTCTACGAGGATGCGCTGCGGCTGGCTGGCCGCACGGGTCAGCGTGCCGCGGCGGTCCGGCTCTACGGGAGGCTGGGGCGGCTCGCCCAGCAGCGGGGCGACACACCCGCCGCCCTCGATGCCCTCACCCACGCGGTCGACCTGGCCGAATCGCTCGATCAACCATCGCTGTTGAGCCAGGCACTCCAACACCTCGCCGTTGCGCAAGATGCCGCCGGCGATGCCGAGGCGATGGGCAATTACGAGCGAGCCCTGGCGCTCTGCCGCGAGACCGGCGATGCCTACGGAGAAGCTCTGATGCTGGTCAATGTCGGCGCTCGTTTCGCCTCCTCCGGGCGTCGCGCCGAGGCGGTTGAATGCCTCGAACTGGCAGTGTCGCTGACCGACGACCTCGGTGCCGTCGGCAGCCGCGTGCGGAGCCGCGCCGAGGACATGCTGGTCTCCGCCCGCGGTGCCACGCCACCTCGGCCGCCGCGTGCCGGGCGGGACGAGCCGGCCGAACCTCAGGTTCCCGCGGCATCGAGCGAGGATCAGGTGGTGGCGCCTGTCGGTGACGAACTCTTCGCCGAGGGATCGCTGCCGCATCGTTGAGTAGTTCCTGCGGATGTGTCACGGCCAGAGCATGGGCCGCAGCCGAAGAATGACGGTTATGCGCAATGGGGCGATGAATGACTCGTTACCTGTGACGGAGTACTCAATAGTCTGTCACAGCGCATGTGTCACACCTTATGCCGTCATTCTGAGGCCGCAGCCGAAGAATCCCAGCAGCTGCGTCGGGCAGCTGCATCGCCGGCGAAGCCGATGCGCCGCAGCGCATAGCTGACCACCGACCGGCCCCGT
>JACDBO010000213.1 GCA_013694885.1 Chloroflexia bacterium
GTGCTGACTGCGGCGCTGGGCGCGCAGCGGGTCGGCGCTAATCAAGCATCGCCATCCCCAGTGGCGTCGCCATCCCCGGTGGCAGAGGATCTCCAGCTCGGGGATTACAGCGGCCAGACGGTGCGCATGTCGATCGCGCTCGCGGAACAGGAGGCGCAAGTCTACCAGAGTGTCGTCGTCGCCGGCTTACAGGAAGCGACCGGCGGCACGATCGAACTCGTGGCGATTGAGTCGGCCGACGTGGTCCGCACCCTGGAGGCGCAGGTTCAGTCGGGGAATATCCAGATCGACCTCCTGGCGCAGGACAACAACTCGCTGGCGCCGCTGGTGGATCGGGATCTCGTCGAGCAGCTGCCGGAAGCCGAGCAGATTCTGCCGGCGGAGACCATCGAATCGATCAAGGAAGTGCTCCTGTTCAACGACCAGTACTACTTCCTGCCGGCGCGGCCGAACGTTCAAATCACGTACTACAACTCCAACCGCTTCACTGAGTACGGAGTGGAACCGCCCACCACCTGGGACGATCTGATGTCGGTGGCGCAAACGATCCGGGACGCGGCCGGTGTTGGGCAGCTCTCGATCCAGGGGGAGGCGGGCGGCGCCGTTGGCGTGACCACCACCCAGTTCATCTGGCAGGCTGGCGGTGATCCCCTGATGCTGAACACGCCGGAGGCCGCCCAGGCCTTTCAGTTCATGAAGGATCTCCAGCCCTTCCTGACGCCGCAGTACCCGACCGCCACCTTTGACACGACGAACACCTACATCCTGAACGAGAGCGTTGTGCTCGCTCAGAACTGGCCGTTCGGTGTCAACATCATCGTCGACGAGGGCGGCAAGGAAGAGGTCCTGACCTATCCCGGCTGGGAAGGGCCGGTGGGCAACGTCCTCGTGCTCGGCGGTGATGTCTTCGGGATCGCGAAGGGCACGCCGAATCGCGCCATGGCGCTCGATGTCGCCAAGTTCTTCATGTCGCGGCCGGTGCAGGAGCAATTGGTCGCGCAGAATGCCTGGCCATCGATGCGGTCGGATGCCCTCGGAGCGGTCGAGGACTGGCAGACGCCATACTTCGAGACCATCAACGAGGCGCTGACCCATGTGCAGCCACGTCCGAACGTGACCTACTGGCCAGATGTCGAGAACATACTCACGAATGCCTTCAACGACATCGTCACCGGCCAGGCCGAGGTCGAGCCGACCCTGGAGCGCTACCAGGGGGAGATCGATACCCTCTCCGGCGGCGCCTAGACGACCTGACCGCTTCGCTCACCAGCGAGCGGAAGCGTTGAGGGCGACGTACGAACCCACGGGAACTTCCCCGTGGGTTCGTTCTGTCTCACGTTGGGGATTGGGGATAGGGGTCAGAGCGTGTGGCAAAGATGTCAATCCGCCCCGCGCGCTTGTCATTCCGAGCGCAGCGCTAGGAATCTCTCGTTGAAGGGCCACTGGTTCCCCCGCAACGAGAGAATTCTCGCTGCGGCTCGAAATGACAAGGGGCTGGGGTCAACTCATCCGCGAACAGCCGTAGAGGACAAAAATACAGGATAGAGGAGAGGGGTTGGTCAACCGGTATGCGCCGTGATCCGAACCCAGCTTCCATCCGCCAGAATCGTGATCTCTTTTCTGTCCTCTGTCCTCTGTCCACTTCGTTACTGGTAGATGATGAGGTCGGGGATGGGGTCGAGGGTGAGGATCTCCTCGGGGGTCATCAGCGGCACATCCTGGTTGTAGAAGAGCTTCACGCCGAAGTATTCGATGGGGAGCTGGTGGTTGACGACGGCGTAGGTCGCCCGCTTCTCTTCCGGGGTACCCCAACCGTCGGAGTCGATCACCAGTTGCACGCCCTCGACCGGCGCAACCTTCTCCTTGTTCTCGATCATCGTGTAGTGGAACTGGTGGACGATCAGCACCTTGGGGGGGATGTCGGCTTTGTCGGCGAGTTCGACCAACCACTGCTGAGCGAAGGTGATGTCCGCGGCGTCGACCTGGCCGATGTGCTCGCCGGGGATCTCGCCCTTGCGCATGGCGAATTCTGGGTCGAGCGCGAGGTGGACGAACGGCTTCTCCAGCCACGGCCGCAGACCCTCGATCTCGTCTTCGATGCTGCGGCGGCCGATCTGGACGTCGAGGAAGAGGAGGACATCGTTCTCCTCGGCAAAGTCGGTGTATTCGTCCAGCAGCTCGGCCGGGGTGTCGAGGAGGTAACTCCCGTCCGCCTGCTCGTCGGCCTGGGCGACCGAGGCGATCACCTCAAACCCGACCAGCACCGGTCGCGAGGGGTCGGCGGCCTCGTAGGCGGCGGCCTGCTCTCGCATCTGATCGAGAATCTCATCCTTGTCATGCTCGCCGAGGACGCCCATTTTGTTGTTGCCGGGGAAACCGTAGTAGGTCAGGATGCGGTGCTCGGGCATCAAGCCGTCGGTGGTCGTCGTCGGCGTGCGCGGCTCCTGAAGTTGCAGCTTGGGCGCCGCCGCTTGGCGCTCCTCCTCCGCTTTTCGCTCGATCTCCGCCTGGCGTTCCGCCTCCGCCTGGCGCTCCGCCGCGGCTTCCTCTTGGCTCTTGACCGTGAGGGCCTCGGTCGTGATCGTCGGCTGTGGCGCAGGTTGGGCTTCGTCTAGTTCGAGTGTCGGCACCGGGGTGGGCGCGGCCAGTCTTGGTTCCTCCCCCCCAATGTCGGGAACATGCGCTTCGCCGCGCGGACTCGCCGCACCGAGGGAGACGAGTACCAGCAGTAGGACGACGGTCATCGTCAGCGCGTGCTCGCCCGGCAGGCGGGCGGCGCCGAACCGCAACGCCTGGCTGATACCGGCCGGCAGCCGCCGCGCCGGTCGCGGGGCCACCGGTGGGGCGGTGAGCCACTCTGAGGAAAACGGTTTTGGACCTCTACTCATGCGGGTATCCGTGGTGTCGAACCGCGGCGCGGGGACGCTCGACGACGCGACACATTGCACGTGCGTGAAGCACACTCGGCGCGCCCGGCGCTTGTTGGCCGGGTCGCGCGAGCCTCCATTCTACCCGATAGGGCCAAGGTACAGTCACCGGACCGCAATTCCGCGGTCGGTTGAGGTGGCGATCTGCTCTGGCAGTGATGCTGGCGAGCCGGGAGTCTACGTCGGCTGACGTCGGGCGACGAGCAGGGCGCAGATCAACGAACACAACACCGCCGTGAAGACGGCGTACGGACCAACCCGCGCTGGATTCGCGGCGTGACCGACTCCGGTGTCCGGCAGATCGGTCACGTCACCGGCCGTGTCTTCAGCAGCAGCGCTAACGTCTGAGCCGTTCAATGGCATTCCGATGCCCCCGAAGAAGTCCTCACAGGCGATCCCGTCGCCGTCGCCGTCGAGGTTCTCAGGGTCGCTATGATCGGCGTTGAGGGTCACTTGAGCCTCCCGCTGGCCCGCGAAGTCCGCGCAGTCGAGTGCTTGCCGGGCCCCGACCGGAACGGCGACGGCGACCGCGGCCACTGCCGCGACGATGAGGACAATCAGCGAACGAAGCATGTGCGG
>JACDBO010000215.1 GCA_013694885.1 Chloroflexia bacterium
CTCGGGCGTTGGGCCGCCGGCAGCGGATTCCTGACCCTGCATATCAGCGTGTTTCTCAGCGCCACCGTCGTCCTCTTCATGGTCAACCTGGCCACCGCGCCGGCCGACCTCTGGGCCGACAACGTCTTCTGGCCGTGGGCGGTGCTGCTCGTCATCCACGGGCTCGCCGTGGCGCTTGTCCTCCTGATCGGCCTGCTCCGTGGTGACGCCAGCGGACTCGTACCCGCCGCCACGTCCGCTGGCACGGAGCACGACACGCGGCCGGCCGCACTTGCCGCGACGATCAATCCCGAGCACGCTCCACAATGGTCGAGCGCCACCGCGCAGACACCTGGCGAGGCGGCACCGCTCGCCGATCCTGCCCTGGCCATGGTCACGCCACCCCTCTCGGACGAGACCTGGCCCGGCAGGGAACCGCCACCGACCCCGGACAACGGCGCCGATGCAGCGTCAGCCGACCCCGAAGAGACATCCGAGCACGGCGAGCGCGTCTCGTGGGAGGAGGCCGGCATCGGCGCCTGGCTCACGCGCCGCAGTCGCGACGGCGACACGGCACCAGACACCGGTCCGCACCCCGAGCACCCCGAACCGTCCGATGCCAAAGACTGATCGCCCCGGCGCGCCGCCAACGCGGGACTTCACGGTCGCCGTCTTCGTCGTTGCGCAAGGGCGGGTGCTGCTCCACTGGCACCGCAAACTCGGGATGTGGCTCCCGCCGGGTGGGCACATCGAACTCGGCGAGCTGCCCGACGATGCCGCCCTCCGCGAGACGCTGGAGGAGACGGGTATCGCCATCCGCCTCGCCGGCGAGCACGGCCTGGACCGTGACCTCCCCGGCGAGCCGCGTCAGCTCGTCCGCCCGGCGGGTATCCAGCTCGAAGACATCACCCCCGGCCACCAGCACATCGACCTCGTCTACTTCGCGGAGCCGCGGAACAACGATGCGGCCAACGCGCCAGTGCCGGAGGGCGTCGCCTGGTACGACCGAGCGGGTCTCGACACCTTGCCGCTCACCGCCGAGGTCCGCGCCTGGACCGACAAGGCGCTGGACACCCTCGATGCCCCAACCACCCGCGTCAACTGAGGCGGTGCGTCGCCGCGCCATCGGCCGCGCGCCCGGCGATGGTTGGCCGCCCGACCGCTGGCACGGCGAGTACCTGATGCTCGATGGCATCCGCTGGTTCGCGCGTATCTCCCCCGGCGGCGACCCAGACTGCCTCCCGGTCCTGCTGCTCCACGGCCTCGTCGTCTCCGGCGACTACTTTCAGCCGGTCGCCCGGCGCCTAACGGACACCATGGCCGTCTTCGTGCCGGATCTGCCGGGCGCCGGGCGCAGCGGCTCGCCCCCTCACCGCTGGGACATCGCCGACTCCGCCGCCGGCCTGGCGCGCTGGATGGAGGCGCACGGGTTGGCCGGCAGCCTGCTCGTCGCCAACTCACTCGGTTGCCAGATCGTGACCCAGCTGGCCGAGGACCGCCCGGACCTCGTCGCCCGCCTCGTCCTCGTCGCGCCGACGATGGACCCGGCTGCACCCACGGTGCTCGGCCAGCTCTGGCGCGGTCTGCGCGTCCTCCCCCACGAGTCACCAGCCCTCTGGGCGATCTGGATCCCGGATCTCCTCCGCGCCGGGCCGTGGGCCGGATTGCGCGGTCTTCGGATGGCACTGCGCGACGACCTCTCCGCCCGCCTGCCGCGTGTTCGCCAGCCAACCCTCGTCGTCGGCGGCGAGGACGACCCGATCGCCCCACCGGCCTGGGTCCAAACGGTGGCCCATCTCCTCCCCAACGGCCGCGCCATCGTGATCCCCAACGCCCCCCACGCCATGAACTACAGTTCCGCTTGGGACCTGGCGCGCATCATCCGCGCATTCGCCGCCGACGAGGGCAGATGCCCGTGGAGAACTGAGGACTGAGGGCGTTTCCGAGGCAAGTGGCTGTTCCCAGCAGCGTTTCAGGTCAGAGGAGACAACGTGGGAACCGGCTCAGTCCTCGGTCCTCAGTCCTTCGTCAACCGTGAGGGAGACAAACGTGCTGCATTCGCCGCGGTTGCGGTCCTGGTGGGACGACGTGCAGGACAGCCTCTGGCTGATCCCCGCCCTCGGCACGCTCCTGTGCGGCGCCCTCGCCTTCTTCCTCGTCTGGCTGGACCACCGGCTGACGCTCGGCAGCAGCGGTGATGGCGTCTCCTGGGTCTTCACTGGCGGCTCCGAGGGTGCCCGCGGCGTTCTCTCCGCCATCGCCGCCTCGCTCATCACCGTCACCGGCACCATCTTCTCGATCGCGATCGTCGCCATGCAGCTTGCCTCTGGCCAGTTCACGCCCCGCGTGCTGCGCCACTTCACCGGCGACCGGGCCAATCAGGTCGTCCTCGCCGTCTTCATCGGCACGTTTACCTACTCGATGCTGGTGCTGCGCACCGTTCGCGGCGAGGATGACGAGGGCGGCGCCTTCGTCCCGGTGGTCTCCGTCTCGGTCGCCATCCTCCTCTCGCTGGTCTGCATCGGCCTGCTCATCTTCTTCATCCACCACTCCGCCCGCTCAATCCAGATCTCAGTCATCCTCGACACCGCCGCCGATGACACGGCGGCGCTGGTGCGCGAACACTTCCGCGAGCACCCGGAGGGCGGCTTCGACCTCACCGGACCGCCGGTCCACGACGGCCCGCCCTTCGTCGTCTGCTGCCGGGAAGGTGGCTATCTCCAGCACCTCGACGAGGACGACTTGCTGGCCGTCGCCGGGGAGCGAAACGTGACTATCCGCGTTCTCGAACCGGTCGGTGCCTTCACCTACGAGGGCACCGAGCTCGCCAGGGTCTGGCCGGCCGCGAGCGTCGACGAGGAGACCGAGCGGCGCATCCACGACACCTTCGTCACCGGCATCGAGCGCACGCTGCACCACGATGTCGCCTTCGGCGTCCGCCAGCTCGCCGACATCGCCATCAAGTCCCTCTCACCGGGCATTAATGACCCAACCACCGCCACCCAGGCCGTCGACCGCCTCGGCGGCATCCTGGTCATGGCCGGCCGCCGCCTGCCGCCGGCGCGCATCCTCACCGCCGACGGCCGGCCGGCCGTCTTCCTGCCGACCGTTTCGTTCGAGGAGCTCGTCGACCTCGCCTGCACCCAGATCCGCCACTACGGCGCCGCCGACGTCATCTTCGTCTCCCACCTGCTGCTGACCTTGCGCCGCATCGGCGAGCTCGTGCCGCCGGAGCACCACGGCGTCATCCACCTCCACACCCGGCTCGTCCGCGACGAGTCCCATCAACGCTTGGCTCTCCCGCATGAGATCGAGGCCATCGACACCCTCGCCGCCTGGCTCCACAGCGGCGATCCCACCCTCCCCAACGCCGACGGCGGCCTCTTCACCACTGGCCACACCACGACTAAGCACAACCACCGCGCGGTGATAGAATAGGAAGCGCAACCCCCCGCATCGTCTGTTTGTTTTCCCGCAGCACTTGATGGGCGAGCACACCGTCCATCGCCGGTCGACTTGTTGCGCGATTCCCGCGACCGTTCGACTGGTAGGGGCGGACCCGCGGGTCCGCCCTCTGCACCTGCCGACCTGTGACGATGTCGCCGAGGATCATGGCTTTTTCGTTACAGGTTTGCTGGTTACCGGGCGGACACATGGGTCCGCCCCTACCTGCCTAACGGCATTGGCTTATCATGAGGCACCTATGAGCCAGATAATCGAGATTGCACAGACGTCAGGTAGTGTTATGGAAGAGATCTCCCCCCCCATCGCCCTCGACACGGCATCGCTCTTCCGCTCCCCCGCGCCGGAGGTCCGCCTGCTGCGCGACGAATCGGCGGCGCACCCCTTCGCCCTCACCGTCGCCGCCGCCTGGTCCTGCTATGGCGCGCGGCCGGCCAGGGTCGAGAACGTTCTCAAGCTGGTCTATGGCCCGGAGCCGGAGCATCTCTCGCCCGCAAAGCTGGCCGAGCGGCGGGAGCGGCGCGACCGCGCCATCCGCCTCTACGCCGACCTCTTCGCCGCCGGCCACCACACCACGTTCCAGCACGCCACCTTCGTCTTCGTTCTCGATAACGTCTCGCGGCTGGCGATCTGGTCGTTCTTCCATGCCCACCCGTTCTACAACTCCGAGCAAGTCTCGCAGCGCTACCGCGAGGTCTCCGGCGACGTGATGGTCGCCCCCGACCTGCCGGAGCGGCTGCGCGGCGTCTACGACGGCGCCATCGCCCGCGGGCTGGAGGGCTACCGCCGCCTCGGCGAGCTCCTCGCTCCCGACTTCGCGAGCCGCTACGCCCAGGTTTTCCCGGCCCGCGCCAAGGCCAAGGGCGAGCACGCCGCGCACCGTGTCGCCGACGCGGTCCAGAAGCGGTCACAGGAAGTCGCCCGCTACGTCCTGCCGCTGGCGAACCCGGCCCACCTCTACCACACGGTCAACGGTCTCACTCTGCTCCGTTATTACGTACTTGCCAACCAACCCGACGCGCCCACCGAGGTCCGCGCCATCGTCAACCGGATGGTCGCCGAGGTCCTCGCCGTCGATCCCTACTTCCTCGGCGGTCCCGGGCACCCGCTCGATCTCGACGTGCTCGGTGCCGAGCAGACGCTCGAAGCGGAAGCCTTCGTCCACTGGCGCCACAACCTCGACCAGTCGCCGGACGGTGTGGAATCCTTCTTCGCCCGCTACGACGCCGAACTAGGCCACCGCAATAGCCGCCTCGTCGCCTGGAACCCCGACGCCGAGCGCGTCATGGCCGACGCCGTCCGCACCGTCCTCGGCCACGACGGCGAGGACCTCGACGACGCCGCGGCCCTCGCCCAGGTCCTCGACGGCGGGCAGAACCCCTACCTCGGCCACGCCCTCTTCCTCGGTATGCACTCGAAACTGATGCAGACGATGAGCCACGTCCCATTCACGTTCCAGAAGCGGATCAGCGGCGCCGAGGACGCCCAGAACCAGCGACACCGCGGCACACCCTCTTCCAGTCCGCTGCTCACCGCCCACCTCCGCCGCGACCCGGATGTGATCGTGCCGTGGGCGATCCGTGAGAACCCCGCCGCCCGCGCCGAGTACGACGCCACCCTCCGTGCCCTCTGGGACGCCAAGAACGTCCTGCTCGACGGCGGCGCATCGCCGGAGGTCGCCCTCTACCTGCTGCCGAACGCCCACCGCGTCCGCTTCACCGAGAGCGGCACGCTCCAGGGCTACTACTGGAAGTGGATCAAACGCCTCTGCCTCGACGCCCAGCGCGAGATCAGCGAGACCGCCTGGCAAGAGGTGGAGCAAGTGCGTCAGGTCCACCCCATCATCGGCCAGTACGTCGACGGCCCTCCCTGCGTCTTCCGCTCCCGCGCCGGTTCCAAACCCATCTGCCCCGAAGGCGAGCGCTACTGCGGCATCCCCGTCTGGCGGGACTACCAGTTCACGGACCTGCCAACCAAGCGCGTGATGTAGCCCCTCACAACTTGCTTGAAGCCGTTGCCTGAACAGCGGCTGAGTTCCGCAAAGTCATTGACTTCCCCGATGTAGCTGACGCGCACCGATAGAAGTGAATAGCATCGCTTGACAAGAAGCACGGAGGTCGTTAACATCATCAACGTAAATGACGTTCAAGGAGGCACTGATGCTTATCCAAGCCGACCACTTCAACGGCTGCTACAGGATCGCTTTGAACAATGCGAGCGACGGAGCTGAGGTCGTGTCCGACCTGTCGTACCTCTGCGGTGCGACACCAAAGACGCTGACCTTCGATTTCACGCACATGGCGGCCCCGCTCACGCAAGAGGACCGAGAGGATTACCTACCGGGCAGCTTTGGCTATCAGCCGACACGGCAGCTGACAGAGGTCGTTGCTGCTATCGACGCATACGCGGCACTTGTCCCTATACCGGCTCATCGCCTCACGGCCTTGCTCCCCGATCGGCAAAGCCGGGTCGGCGCGTTTCTGGCTGACATGCAGCTTTCTGCCGTCCTGGCACACATAGGCCTGGTAGTTACGTTCGCCGGTCCGGCGAATCTCGAGCTTGGGAACGACGATACCACCCGACAGAACCTCATCCGATTGACCAGCATCATCCTGGCTTCTGATGGATCCCCAAACTTCGCACAGCTACAGCAGACACGGTCTCGGATCGAGAATGTCTTCAGTCTTGCGCTACCTAGCAATGTCGACCTTGCGAGCTCCTTCACGTCTATCACCTTCGAAGCCGTCGACAATGCTATCGAGTACGGCGGTGGTGGCATCATCGGCGGGCTCTACTATCCCCGTGCGGGCGAGGTGGAAATAAGCCTGGTCAACCGGTGCGGTGGCTTCGGCGGAAGAACCCCAGCCGATGAGCTCGAAACCCTCATCAGCGCTTGGGAGGGTAGCTCACACCGCGGCAGGGGTGGAGGCAATGGGATCGCGGAACTTTCGCGCCTGACTGCAGCATGCTTCGGCACACTCCTGCTCCGCAACGGCTCCGCCACTCTACAACTGCTGCCGGACGGCTCGCTCACCGCCTCAGTGGATGAAACCGGGCTGCCAACGCCGGGGGCAGCCGTCACGATCCTGCTGCAACTGCTCCCCACCCACGCGATCGGGCGCACAGACGCGTTGAGGTCATTCGAGTCGGTGCTGGAAGCTTCACTCGTGATGTACCAGCGCGGAGGAAGTACCCCGTGAACATGGCGCACCGCTATCCAGTCCTTGAACGGGCACGCAGAATCACTCATACGCCCGACCTTGACATCCTCGAAGTTCGCAAGCACCTCGGGTTGCCCCTCGCCAACGACATGCGGCAATGGCTGGCCGACCAGCCTCCGTTGCGCGGCCTCTGTCTTGACTTCAGCGGGGTACGCGCTGTGACGCTTTCGGTGGCCGAGGAGGTGGGCCCACTCTTGATGCAGACGGTAGCGCAGGACCCTGCGTTGGAGCAACGATACCCGACCTTCCACCTACGAAGCCCCGAACCTGCGTACACATTTGCTCGTGCGTTTGCCAACCACAGCTGGGCCGCCGTCGGCACCATCGAGGGATCGGTGGACTCGATGGCCGCGACGACTCCGATGGCGACTCTTGACGACTGTGGCGCGGTCGTCATTCTTGGCCAACTCACGAAGCAGATGGAGCAGATTTTGAGATTCGCCGAACTGCGCGCACACTCGAATGCTGCCCTGACCTCGGAGGATCTCATTGAACTTGATTTCCTCGCCGAGGTGAGTCCGGCGGCTCGCAGCAAGCGGCTCACGGAACTCTACGTTCGCAGGCTTCTCGGTTTCGAAGAGAATCCCCGCAACCCCAAGGAGCGGCTATTCACTGCAACATGGAGGCTCCCCGCGCGATGACGACTGCGGTGATCCTGAGCAGCTTTTTCGACGACGACTATGATCCTATGGATCTGCCGCCTTATTTCACGCTCGGGGCAAAAACACCGGACGTGGCAACGGCAGCGATGGACTCGTCCGACCAATCGGTCCTGACCTTCGACGAGGTTACCGGCGTCGCCGCGTGCCGCTCGGGCATCAACGTAGTCGACCGAAACCAAGAGGTGTTACGACGTTCGATCGGCAGGATCATCTACGTCACGGCACACCCCACGGCGCCGACCGAGCTCCAACTCCGTGCAAAGCTGGCACTCGAACAATCGATGCGCCTCGCGACAGGCCGTCGCCCATTCTTCTCCAGCCTCCGGTCAAGTCCAGCAATGATCCCGCCCCGTCTCATCGCTGCCGGCGTTCGGGTCGTCGAGGACCACCGTCGGCTCCGAGT
>JACDBO010000247.1 GCA_013694885.1 Chloroflexia bacterium
CTCAACTGGGTAGGAGCGTCTTCCAAGCCGCTTAACCATTCAGATGCATGAGAAACCTCAGACTTCTGGTAGCAGAAATGAGTCGCCGACTGTGTCAATCCACGTTTTCAGACAATCGTGCAGGCGACGGCGCTCGGCGCCAAAGTACGTGTTGTGGGCGAGGTTCGCCAGCTCGTAGGGGTCATCGTCGAGATTGAACAGCAGCCACGGCTGACCCTCAAGGCATACGTACTTCCAGCCGTCACGCGTGACGACGCCCCGCCATGGTCGATCGACGCTGTCACTATGGCCGGTCGGGACGGGGATGCTCAGGTACGCGCTGTCGGGCTCCGTGACGGGTGGTCTGCCGTCGATGACCACATGCGAACAGTTGCTGCCGACCATCCCCACGGGCTTGGCAATCCCGCAGAGCCCCAGGCTGGTCGGCGCCACGTCGACGTGGTTGATGGGGACGTCGGTTCGCCGCGGCTCCTGGTGCTCGCGGCTTGGGCCACCGATGATGAACGGGACGCGGATCGACTCTTCCCACGGCGATGTCTTCCGAAACTGGCCGTGGGAGCCGAGCATGTCGCCGTGATCGCTGAAGAAGACCACATATGTCTCATCGCGGATCCCGAGCGCGTCGAGCGCCGCGCGGATGCGCCCGACGTTCCAGTCGAGCCGTTCCACTGCGGCGCAGTAGCCAGCCAGCTCCCGCCGCGCCTGCTCGACAACCCGCGGGATGAGTGGCACGTTGGCGCGGAGCCGAACCCCACCGGGGGAATGGCGCGCCATCACTTCCGCCGGTGCAACGTAGGGATCATGCGGTGGCTGGACAGACAGCACGCCGAAGAACGGCCCTTCCTCACCGCGGGCGCGAGCGGCCGCGCGCTCCTCGATCCAGGCGATGAACAGGTCGGTAAGGGCATCCGTCTCGTAGCTGGGTAAGCGGAACTGCTCGGTGCGGCCATCGCGGTCGGTATGCACGAGGCAGTCGAACGGACGATTGTTGTTCTCGTACCCCCACCAGTCCTGGAAGCCACCACGCCGCGCGGGTGGAATGATCCGCGTCCGGGGCTCGCCGACCACGCCGATCTCGGGCCGGTCACCATCGAGATGCCACTTGCCCAGCCAGGCCGTGCGATAGCCGGCATCGCGAAAGGCGTGCGCCACCGTCCGGGCGTTTTTTGGCAGCGGATAGTTGTGACCCGCGACGCCATGCTGATGCGGGTATTGGCTCGTCAGGAGCGACCCGCGGCAGGGCGAGCAGAGCGGCGTCCCAGTGACCGCGTGCGTAAACGTGACGCCTTCGGCGGCCAGGCGATCGAGATTCGGCGTGTGGACATTGGGGTCACCCGCGTAGCCAACCGTCTGGGCGCGCATTTGGTCGCTCAAGATCCACAGGACGTTCGGCTGATGCTGGGCCGGCTGGGCAAGGTGGGCAGGATCCATCCGTAATGCGTCCTCATGTTCCGGTCGCGCCTAGACTTGATTGCTCGCGACCCACCGGTCGCCCACACTCTGCTGTTGCCGCCGGGTCCGCCGCAACCCGCCGACGGTGAACCGCGCATCGGTCAGGTGACGGTGCTGATAGGTGGCGGGGAGGGGCATCCCGATCGCGGTCTCCAGGCGGCGTAGCTGGCGGGCGACCACATCGGGATGCGCTGCCGCGACATCGTCGTTCTCCGCCGGGTCTATCTGCACGTTGTAGAGGTGCAGGGCGCGCTCCGGATCGTACGTGTCGACCACGAGGTTCCACTCGCGGTCGCGTACCGCGGCGTAGTGGGTCCAGCCGGACACGACATGATCACGGGTCGGCGTGGCGTCGTTCACCGCGAGCGGCCAGATATCTTCGCCGTCAAGTCGCGGGCTGGGAAAGTCGAGGAGCGGCAGGAGCGTCGGGACGAGATCGTGGTTTTGAACGAACGCATCGACCCGCCGCGACCGCCCCGCCAGGTCGGGGTGATGAATCATCAGGTTCATCTGGAGGTTGTAGGGATGCAACCGGTCGGGCGACTTGCCGAAGCGGCCCTTGTCCCAGAGTTCGGTCCCGTGGTCGGAGAGGACGACGACGATCGTGTCCCGCCAGGCGTCGGTCTCGTCGAGCGTGTCGAGGAAGCGGCCGAACCGCTCGTCGGTGAAGGTCGTGTACCCCTGGTAGAGCGCGCGCGTGCGGGCGAGATCCTCGGGCTCCGGTTCATGGTCGCTCGTGGTCGCCAGGGCGCCTGAGATCGTGGCCCGGCGCAGCTTCTGGGTCTCGGCTTCGAGGCCATCGCTGATGGTGTTCAGCATCTGCGGCACGATGTAGTTCGCGCGTCCCGGCGCCGGGTAGTAGGCATCGGCGTAGTCGAGCGGCGGGTCCCAGAACTCATGCGGCGAGAAGCTCTCGACGCACAGAAAGTACGGCTCCGCGCCGCGCACGGCACGCACGAAGTTGCTCGCGTGGTCGAAGACCTTGGCGGCGAAGTAGTCGTCGTGGCCGCGGCGGTGGCGCTGTTGATAGAGGTAGCTGGCCGGACCGAGGCGGGCTGGGTCGATCTTGTCACCCGTCGCCAGCGACGGGGCGGCGAGCTCGTAGGTGTCGCTCTCCTGACCGCGAATGAAGTCCCAGCTGACGAAGCCACGGGTAAAGTTCATGGTCGGTTTGAAGAGGTGGTAGACGTCGGCGATGAGCTGGGTGGCGTAGCCGCGCGCGGCCAGGTGTTCGGCGAGCGTCGTCTGTGCCTCCGAGAGCGCGTGCCAACCGGGCAGGTTGGGCGTCAGGCCGCGCTCGCCGATCTGATGCTGCCAGGGATAGGCCCGCATCCCGGTGTAGAGGGCGCGGCGGAACGGGACGGTTGGCAGCCCCTCGCCCCAGGCATTGTCGAAGACGACCGCCCGCTCGGCGAAGCGGTCCAGATTCGGGGTCCGGGCGAGATCGCCGAAGACGGCGTCGTACCGGAGGGTGTCGAGCACAACGACGATCAGGTTGAGTGGCAACGAATCTCTCCTCTCAGGTCTCAGGTCTCAGGTCTCAGTGGTCATGGTAAACGCCGAAACGTGTTCGTTTAGCCTTTCACGGCGCCGGCGGTCAACCCCGCGATGAGCGCACGCTGGAGGAGGAGGAACAGGATCACGACCGGCACGCAGGCGATCAGCGTCGCCGCAGCGATTAAGGTCCACTCCGTCTGCTCGTAGTAGCCAACAAAGAGCTGGATCGTCGGCTGAATCGTCCGCTGGTCCGGCGTCTGGATCATCGTCAGCGCGACGAGGAACTCATTCCAGGCGGCGACGAACGTTAGGGTTGCCGCCGCAGCTAGCCCCGGCCCTGAAAGGGGCAGGATGATGCGGATGAGCACCTGCCAGCGCGAGGCGCCGTCGATGATCGCCGACTCGTCCAGCTCCTCGGGGATGCTCTCGATAAACCCTTTCATCAACCAGACGACGAGGGGCAAGAAGCTGGCGGTGTAGATAAGGATCAGCGCCAGATGGGTATTGAGTAACCCGATATTGCGCATCAGCACGTAGAGGGGGATGAGGTTGCTGAGGCCCGGGATCATGGTCGTCGCGATGAGCATGAACAGGATGAAGTTCTTGCCCGGAAAGCGACTGCGGGCGAAGCGATAGGCTGCCAGGGTCCCGGCTACCAGGGACAACACGACCGTCCCCACCGAGACGATGAAACTGTTGGCGAAGCTGACTAGAAATTGCCGCTGCCCGATAATGTCGGTGTAGGCCCCGAGCGTCGGCGAGGATGGCCAGATCTTGGGCGGCCACTGGTAGACCAATTCGCGCGGCGTCAGCGAGGTCGAAAGAGTCCAGAACAGCGGAAACAGCGCCACCAGCGTGACCACCGTCAGGAGCACATAGACAACCACGGTCTGCCTTCGTGGCCCTCGCCAACCCGGGCCACGACGTGAAGGGGCGATGCTGACCATTTCCTCGCTCCAATCAGGCCTGGCGGCTGCGCAGCACCCGAACATACACGAGCGCGAGCACGATGTTCAGGAGCAGGATCGTCACCGCGATCGCGGACGCGTACCCCAGCTCGAAATAGGCGAAGGCGCGCTGATACATGTAGTACGAGATGAACTCGGTCGCGTTCCCCGGACCGCCCTCGGTCATCGCGAAGATGAGATCGACCATATTGAAGGTGTTCAGGGTACGCAGGATGACGAGAATCAAGATCTGCGGCAGGAGCAAGGGGATTGTGACGTGCAGCAGGCGCTGGAACGCGGTCGCGCCGTCGATGTGTGCCGCTTCGTAGAGTTCGCTCGGGATACTCTGCAGCCCCGCCAGGAGGATGATCATCCCAAACGCATACACCTTCCACGAATGCGAGAGGAGGATCGTGGTAAAGGCACCCCAGCCGCTCGACAACCAGTCGACCTCACCGAGCCCGACGCGGCTGAGCAGGTAGTTCAGAATCCCGGTGCTGTCGGCGAAGATCCACTTCAGCATGTAGCCGGCGATGACCATCGAGATGACCCACGGAAGGAGCAAGATCGACCGAAAGAGGCCCCTTCCCGACAGCTTCTGGTTCAGCAAGAGCGCGGTCCCCAAGCCGATCAGGATCGTCAGCGGGACGTCGACCGCCGCGAAGAGCAGGCTCAGCCGCAGGCTATGCCAATAATCCTGATCCTCCAGCAGGTCGACGTAGTTCTCCAGACCGATGAATGGTCGTTCCTGGCTGGCGAACGAGTAGTCATAGAAGCTGATCTGGATCGCGTAAAGCGCCGGCAGAAAGGTGAAGCCGAGAACGAAGGCCACCGCGGGACTGAGCCAGAGATACTCAGTCCATGGCACCCGGCGATACCAGGCAGACCGTACGATCTTCGCCCCCTGCCTCACGACATCTTCTGCGCGTTCTGCGCGGTACACCTCGCTCGAATCGGTCACTGCTCGTAGTACTCGCTGTTGTACTCTGCGGCAGCGTCTCTCAGCGCCTCCTCAGGTGCGGCTTTGCCTTGGGTGATATCCTGCACCGCCTGGCGAAGGCCGTCGAAGAGGGCTTGGGTTGTCACCACCTTCGGATTGCCGTGGCTTGCCGCTGCCGCGTACTGGCCCGCC
This sequence comes from Chloroflexia bacterium, assembly GCA_013694885.1. Taxonomy (GTDB): domain Bacteria; phylum Chloroflexota; class Chloroflexia; order Thermomicrobiales; family UBA6265; genus JACDBO01. Next base: position 5,029 of record JACDBO010000247.1, read on the forward strand.
TCAGCGACGAAGGTGCCCTGAATTTCCGGGTGGTTCAAGACGCTCTGCCAGCACGAAATGTCGGTCTTGCCCAACGTCAGGGCGACCTGCTCATTGTTGATCGCCTCGATGTACCGCCAGGCAACGTCCTGATGCTGCGATTTCTGCGAGATCATCCACGACCAGCCACCGGAAAAGCTGGCATCGCGGCCGCCCGCAGGCACCGGCACCTTCGTCCAACCGATCTTCTCCTCGCCGAGCGGTCCAAGCAGTGCCTCTGCCCAACTCCAGCTGCCCAGCAGCGCCATGGCGTATTGACCACCGACCAGCGCACGCACCGCGCCGTCGTAGTCAGTAGAGATTACTTGGGACGGAGACACTTTCAGCGTGTTGACGAGATCTTGATATAACTGGGCGGCGGCGACCCCGGCAGGGCCGTCGTAGATCGCCTTGCCATCCCCCGCCAGCAGCTCGCCGCCACCTGCCCACGTGTGGCACATCCACATGTGCGGCGCATGCAGGGAGTTGTCGGCAATGAATCCAAATCCCCATTGGTCCTCGCCCTTGGTGAGCTTCTGCGCGTAGTCGAGCAGCTCCTCGCGACTCGCCGGCGGTCTGTTGGGATCGAGCCCCGCTTGCGCGAAGAGATCCTTGCGGTAGTAGAGCAGGCGAACATCGGTCGTTGTGGGGATGCCATAGTACTGCCCGTCGACCGTCTCGACATCGAGCACCACACTTTTGAGGTTCTGCGGGTTTAGGTAGGGATGCCCCTCCATAAAGGGGTTCAACGGCACCATCCGACCGGAGCTCGCCAGCGTGAAGGTGTTTGCCGCCCCCTGGAAGGTGATGTCCGGCGGATTGCCCGCCTCGTCGGCAATCAGGTACTGCCGGAACCGCTCGAAGGGCGGGATGATCTCGAACTCGATCGTGACGTTCGGGTTCTCTTGAATGAACCGTTCGTGGGCAGCGCGGTAGGTCTGCGCGGCGGGCGACGCGTCCTCCGCGAACCAGTCCTCCTGTGGCTGCACGCGCAAGGTCACCTGCTCGCCGCTGTCTTGGGCTCGGGCTCGAGCCGAGGACGCCATCCCGACGGCGGGTACGACGGCGAGACCACGCAAGACATCTCGTCGGCTGATAGTCATGGGACTACTCCTTCCCTGCCTACCGAATACGCGGCGAACGGTCACTATCAACGACGTATCCAGGAGCGGTGGTTGATTCGCGAACGACGAGGC
>JACDBO010000286.1 GCA_013694885.1 Chloroflexia bacterium
GCCGTCCAGTCATCCAGCATGTCGTCGAGCACGGGGAACAGACGCTGCTCCGGCGGGTCCCACGGCTTCACCAGATAGTGGTCGAGGCGGACCTCGTTGATCGCCGTGATTGCGGCATCCGTGTCGGCGTAGGCGGTGAGCAGCGCCTTCTTGGCATCGGGAAACAACCGCATGGCCTCGACGAGGAACTCAATGCCGGAGAGTCCGGGCATACGTTGATCGACCAGCAGCAACGCCACGGATGCGTCCGCGAGTCTGAGCTGCCGCAGCACCTCGAGTGCCCGGTCACCGGACTCCGCCCGGATGACCCGGAAATGCTCCCCGAACCCCTGACGCACATCACGCGCGATGGCCTGGAGCACCTCTCGGTCATCGTCCACGGTGAGAATGACTGGTTTGTCGGCCAACTGCCTCCTCCAACGTGCATCGGTGTGCCGGCGCGGCGTTCTGGCTCGGTCGATAGAATCGGCTCGTGACGCTCGCCCCAGAGGGATCATTGCGACGTATGGGAATCCCTGCGACATACTACACTAGCAAGGGTTCTTGCGAATCGTCCGCGCTGATCAACGCCGCCGAGCTCGCCCGGGAGGCTTTGGTGCTCAAGAAAGCCGCTGACTCCATCCGAGAAGCGATTGTGCTCAGGAAGGTTCCACCGCCGCCCGATCTCCAGCTCATCGAAAGCGAACAGCGCTACCAGGCTGTCATCGAGAACGCGTCGGACATGATTCAGAGCGTTCGCCCGGACGGCACCTTCGAGTTTGTGAACACAGCATGGCGAACCAGCCTGGGGTACACCGATGCCGACCTGGCCCAGATGACGGTTTGGGACATCGTCCACCCGGACTCTATGCAGCACTGTCAACGCGAGTTTGTGCGCGCCATTCAGGGCGAGCCGCTCGAGTTTTTCGAGACGACGTTCGTTGCCAAAGACGGGCGGGCGGTGCCGATCGAGGGCAGCGTCACCTCCCGCTTTCTGGGTGATCAGATTGTCGCGACGCACGGCTTCTTCCGCGACATCACCGAGCGGATACGCGCCCGTGAGCTCGAGGAGCGCGCCGCGCGGCTCGAACGCGAAGAGCGCGCGCGGTATCTGGAGAAGATGGCCGCGCTGGGCAAACTCTCCGCGGGGCTCGCCCACGAGCTCAACAACCCCGCCGCGGCGATCCAGCGTGCAAACGCCAGCTTGCGAGAGACGATCGAGCGAAGGGACGCCGCGATGCGTCGCCTGGCCGATGCCGACTGCGAGCCCGCGAACTGGCGGGTCTTCGAGCAGCTACTCGACCGGGTGCAGCCGTCGGGGGAAAAAGAGCACGGCGCGGACCCCATCGCCCTCAGTGAGAACGAGGCGGCGATCGAGACATGGCTGGAGGACCATGACATCGACCGGGCGTGGGAGTTCGCCCCGGCGCTGGCCGAGGCCGACGTCACCGAGCAGGATCTGGCGACGATCGCGGCAAGCACGCCGTCAACGGCGCTCCCCGACGCCATCTCATGGCTTACCGAGTCGGTGGCGCTGCGCGGGTCGACGGAGATTATCGCTCAAAGCAGCCGCCGCATCGCTGAGCTCGTGCAGTCGATCAAGGGCTATTCGCACATGGACCGCGCCACCGAGCATGACGGGGACATCCATGAGGGGATCGAGAACACGCTGATCATCCTCGCGCACCGCCTGCGCGGCATCGAGATCGAGCGTCAGTATGACCGCTCGCTCCCGCCGATCCCCATGTACGGCAATACCCTCAATCAAGTCTGGACCAACATCCTGGACAACGCCATCGACGCGATGGACGAGACGGGGCGGATCGCGATCAGGACCCGGCCGCACGACAACCACATCGTGGTCGCGATCGAGGACACCGGCAAGGGCATCCCGGCGGATGTTCTGCCCCGGATTTTTGAGCCGTTCTACACGTCCAAGCCGCAGGGGCAGGGCACTGGTCTCGGGCTGGATACCGCGTGGCGCATCGTCACCGAGGAACATGGGGGCAGCATCACGGCGACCTCCGAACCCGGGCGGACCGTCTTCCAGGTCACGCTGCCGATCACGCCACCGCCTGGAAGCGAGGTGGCGGTTCCTTAGCTCGGAACCGCCCATCGGAGCGTACGCCGCTGGCTCATCTGCCGACGTGGCCCACAACCCGCCGTCTGCCCTCTCTCAACCGTCACGCCCAGCTCGCGTACGGCGTGCGATCACGTTCCCAGTCGCCTTCTGCCGCGCGGGGGTCGTCTGCTTCGGTGAGGCGGGTGAAACTAGCGGCGCGGTAGGCGAACTGGGCGGCCGCGGTGCGCGCGCCGTCCTGCTCCGCGAGGCGGACGACCTCGTCGAAACCCGTTTGCACCAGCTCGGGGTCCGCGCTGCGCTCGGCCTGGCGGCGCCAGTTGAGGAAATGGAGGTG
>JACDBO010000265.1 GCA_013694885.1 Chloroflexia bacterium
TTGTCGGCGTCGCCTGGGTCGGTCTCTACGTTCCCCATCACTTCTATCCCACGACAGTGGCCCGGCTCGAAGCCCTTGCCCACCGCACCGTCGCGTTTCTGGAGGCCGCGAAACTGGCCGATGCCCAGGGCGAACTCCTTGACCGGGTTCAACATCACCATCGGCGTTTGCAATCCGTGATCCAGGCGATGCCAGAGGCAGTCATGGTCGTGCGCCCTCCCAATGGCGCCATCGTCACATCGAACGCGGCGGCACAGCGGTTGTTCGGGATCACGCCGAGCGCCTACCCGTTCATGATGCGCGTGACTCAGCTCAACGTTCGGACGGCGAGCGGAGACAATGAGCCGCAACCAATTGTCCGCGCATTGTCGGATGGAGAGATTGTGACGGGCGTCGAACTCCAGGTCATCCAACGTGACGGGAGTGAGCTACCAGTTGTCGCCAGCGCGGCGCCGCTCCATGCGGAGGATGGCACCATCGATGCCGTGGTCGGTATCTTTCAGGATGTCCGTCCGCTCAAGGACGCGCAACGGCTGCGCGACGAATTTATCTCGATCGTCTCGCACGAACTGAGATCCCCGCTCACCCCGATCCGCGGTTTCGCTCAGCTCGTTGCCCGCGAGCTGGAGTTCGCTGGTGGTCATGAACGCCACGTCGATTGGCTTCAAACCTTGCAGCGGCACGTCGACCGCATGACGAGACTCATCGACGATCTGCTGGATGTCTCACGGCTGCGTGCCGGGCGCCTGGAAACGCGACCGGCGCACGTCGACGTCATCGAGATATGTCGAAGCGTGGTTGCCTCGCGGCAGGCGACAACCGGTGATCACACGGTCTCGCTCGAATCGAAACTCGACCACATCGATGCCGTACTCGACGGTGATCGCATCTATCAGGTGGTCGACAACTTGGTTGGGAACGCGATCAAATACACGAGCGGCGGCACGATCACGGTGGCGGTCAACCTTGCCTTGCACCAGCCAGAAACGCTGAGCATCACCGTCAGCGACCAAGGGGAGGGAATCGCGAGTTCCGACCGGGAGAGCCTGTTTAATCCGTTCTATCGATCCCGCGAGGCCGCGGCGAGTGCACTGCCCGGACTAGGTCTCGGATTGTTCATCTGCAGCGAATTGGTCCATGCGCATGGTGGTCAGATCGATGTCGCCGATGCCCCAGATGGCGGCGCCCGCTTCTCGATTTCGCTCCCGACCGGAACAACCGCGACCCAGCGCCTGACGGCCTAACCCGAGCACGATCCGCCCACGTTCGATATGCTGCCACGATGAGGTGACACGTGTATTGCCTCGGAGGTGATGCGCGTAGCACGTCTCAGCGGACGCCTCACCGCTAGAGGAGGCAAGAATGCGGGGCCGTTTGATTCGATCAAACGGCCCCGCGCGGTCTGCCGTCTCCGGCAGCCCGGACTGCGATTCATTCGAGGGAGTGAGAGCTACTCGTCCTCTTGCTGGTTCGTGGGGATAACGACCTGGTTGACCCCGCCGGTACCGTCGCTGCCGAAGAGCGGCGGTATAGGACCGTCCGTACCATCCGTTGGCGGAGGGGTGTCCGAGTCGGACTGCACCGCGGCGCCACCCGTGCCATCGGTGACCGATGGCTCCTCGCCATCGCCCGTATCACTTGGACCGGGTTCGACCACCGATTCGACGGTCGTCTCGTCCGCCTCGGTCGAGCCTACGTCTTCCGCCAGGGGTTCGGACCCCTGATCCTGCTCGGCTATACCGCCGCCATTGGCCGGAGGCTCGGTGGCCGCTACAGACGGCGTCCCGGCGACGATGATTTCGCCCCTCGCGAGCACCGACCCGTCGCTGGCGTCTAGCAGGGCGAGACCGACCGCCATGTCGTTGGTAACAGCCGGCGCCTCCCATAGAACAGCCCAACTTCCAACGTTCTCATAGGTCGCCGAGCCGGTGTCAACAAAGGTGCCAGCATCAGCCACCAGCGTCGCGCTCTCGACCCCTTGAACCGAGATCGTAGCGACCTCCGACGCCTCTACGACCTCGGGAAGGATCAACGCCGGTTCCGGCTCTGGGTTTACTTCGGGCTCCTCCACCGGCACGTCCACGGGCCCTTCGTCGGTGTCGGGCTCATCTGGCACCGATACAGTGAGAGGAACCAGCGCGTTCGCCAGACTGAGGCTGTCGGTTTCCGTCAGGTTACGACTGCTGACCATGTAGACCACGTTGCCGGCCTGCCACCAGACATTGTCGTAAATTGGCGTGATGTCCTGAATCGCTGGATTGCCTTGTACGGAAGCGTTGATCTCAAGCTGGATGTTGAGATCGTACGGTGAGCCGGCGGGCAGTGCTCCACCAACAGTGCCCGAAATTTGGAGAAACGTCGGCGGTTCACCAGGAATCCACCAATACAGGCTGTAGTACCCGGCGCTCGACTGAATCGCTGGCTCGCCACCGAACGGCGACGGCACCGCGGTGGGCACCAACGCGTCGAAACCAACGTCGAGTTGGCCGGCGGCATCCGAGCCAAGCCAGTCGACATTCTGTGCCCGAAATGAAGTTGAATCGGACCGCGTGCCGGGCGCCGCGGTCGAACCCGCGCTCGTGCTCGTGAGTACCACGATGCTCGCCAGACAGGCCAAGATGACGCGCGATGACCAATCTGGTCTGCGTCGAATGAACACCGAGAGCATACCCACCGCCGCCACCTCGCCGTGACAAATTGACGCGGCTCGGCCGCACGACCACGTACAGATTTGACCGTGCGCCGCCGGTGTGCCCGTGTGAGGAAATGGAGGCGGCTCGGATCGTTGACTAGTGGTCAGCGTACCATGACGAGAAGCGACGTGCGACCGGTCCGAAGCCGCCATAGGTCCTAGTTCCCCGGTCGGCAAGGACGGCGTCGTGTCGAGCCCGCTATACTTCATTGCCGCGGCGAAACGAGAGAACGCCGCGGTCTCCCTACAAGCGCCGTGATTGCGACACGCGCACCCATACTAGGAGTCCTCTGACCCGTGTCTTCCCGACCCGTCATAGCATTGACGCCACATCAGAGTCCGTCACGCCTGCCGCCGAATGGCAAGCATTTCTTTATCTGGACCATCGGCTGCCAAATGAACGAAGCCGACAGCGCCAAGGTCGCGGCGATGCTCCAGGAAGTCGGCTATCAGCGGACGGAGAACGAGCAGGACGCCGACATCGTCGTGCTCAATTCGTGTGTTGTCCGCCAAGCGGCGGAAGATAAAGTGGCCGGAAAGCTCAACTCCCTGGCGCGCCTCAAGCGTCAAAAGCCGGAGATGCCATTGGTGCTCACCGGTTGCATGGTCACGCGCCAGCAGGAGGCGTTGCGGGCGCGCTTCCCCCACGTCGATCTCTTCTTCGATCCGTCGGACTTCGACAAACTCGAAGCCGTTGTGCCGGAGCTCGCTGAACTCGAAGACGACCTTGCGGCTCTGCCGCACTACTATCAACCGGAGACATCGGCCGGTGCTTCAAGTGTGAGCGCATTCGTGCCGATCATCTACGGGTGCAACTTCCTCTGCTCCTACTGCATCGTGCCATATCGCCGCGGCAAAGAGCGGAGCCGGCCGATGGAGGAGATCGTGCGTGAAGTCGAGCGCATGGTAAGTGGCGGAGTCCGCGAGGTCACGCTCCTCGGCCAAACCGTCAACGCATACGGGCACGATCTGCCCGGGCAGTTCGGGTTGGCGGACCTGCTCCGTGCGGTCGACGCCGTTGCTGGGGTAGAGCGGCTGCGATTCCTCACGTCGCATCCAAAGTACATGTCGCACGAGATTATCGACACAATGGCAGGACTGCGATCGGCCTGTGAGCACATGAATCTCCCGGTCCAGGCGGGCGACAACGAGGTCTTGCGCCGAATGCGGCGCACCTACACACGTGACCTGTGGCAGGAACGAATCGCGTACACCCGCGAGCGGATGGAGGGCGTCACGGTTGCGACCGACATTATCGTCGGCTTTCCGGGCGAGACCGACGAACAGTTCATGCAGACCCACGAGCTGCTCGACGAAGTCGGATGCGACAAAGTCCACCTCGCCATGTATTCGCCCCGACCCGGCACGCTCTCCGCCCGTTGGGAAGATGACGTCCCGCACGAGGAGAAGCATCGGCGACATCAGACACTCGAACACCTGCAAGAACGCATCTGCACCGAACAAAACGGCCGGCGTCTTGGTGAAACCTATGAGGTCCTGGTCGAAGGAAAGGCGAAGGGCCGTTGGTCCGGCCGCACGAGAGGAAACACGCTCGTCCATTTCGACGACGACCGTGCGCTCCTGGGAAAGCTTGTCGATGTCCGCATCACGCGGACGACTCCGTGGTTCTTGATCGGTGAGGGGACGGGCACAACCCGCTGAGGCAACTTCTTCACCCACGTATGACAACGAAAGGTCCATGACTTGGTCACATCCAGGAATAACCAGCAGCTCACTCGAAAGCAGCTTGTCGCGGAAGCTCAACGCGCGTCTCTGGACGGGCACTGGGAAGAAGCGATCAAACTGAATGACCAACTTCTGGAACGCACCGGTCGCGACGCCGAGGCGCTCAACCGTAAGGGTCGTGCCCTGCTCGAATTGCGACGTCACGGTAGCGCGCGAGATATCTATTCCGAGGCGCTGAAGGCCGATCCCGCAAACATGATCGCTCGCCGGAACTTGCAGCGACTCGAAACGCTGCATAACCGCCCGAAAGGCGCGCCTGAAGGAGGGGAGCCCAACCTGATCCCGCTCCCCCGCGCGCATGTCTTCATCGAGGAAGTAGGCAGGACGTGGGTGGACGAACTCGTCAATCCGCTGCCCGTCAGTCGCCTCGCCGAAATCTCGCCAGGCACGCGCCTCGACCTGACCGTCGAGGAAGGGAAGCTCTACATTGCCGAAGGCGGCGATCGGCTCGGCGAGATCGAGTCTCGGGCGGCGCGCCGCCCGATCGAGTTGTTGGAGGGCAGCAACCGATTCGAGGTCTATGCGCTTGGCATCTCTGGCCACAGCCTGCGCGTCATTATCCGCGAGGTCTATCGCCATCCGTCCCAGCAAGGCAAGGTAGCATTTCCGCGTCAGATCCGAGCGACGCAAGAGTTGATGCGCGAACGGGAACTCCTGTTCCAACGCGATGAGGCCGATTTCCTCTTCACCGAGGACGACGAAGAGAGCGAACAAGACCAAGTCGAGTCGGAAGACGAAGACACCGAGCGGCCGGATCGGGAAGTGGAATCCTATGTGGAAGGTCGCTCGGCGTCCGACGATGACGATGAAGAAGAAGACGCGGTCTGAGCGTGTCGGATCGGGGCGTTACTGTTCGATGACAAACAGCAATGCCAACATCACCACCATCAGAACCCCGAACGTAATCAGCAACCGAACCAAATCCGCCTTGATCGCCGCGTATTCCTGCTCTCTGGTCAGTCCGACGGGCCGAGCGACGACCCGTGACTGACCAACCGGTTGTCGCAAACGGGGACGCCGCGTTGCACGCTCCCGGCTGGGTGAGGGTGAATCCGGCGCGACACTCGATGGCGCCTCGGCGACGCGTTGGCTTACGATCGACGGCTGGGCGACGGTCTGCGCCGCCCGCACCTGGCTCGCCCGCTGCTGCGCCTTGTTCGGGCGCCTCGAAGCTCCCCTGTTTGTTCTCGGCGAATTGGACGACATGGTGGAAACTCCAACCCGGGATGAATCCGGTTGTGGCGAATCGCTCTGGCGACGCGATGAGGTTTAGGTGCTCGTTCGCTACCTTTGCTCGCGACGTTCGCGGAATGGGACGTCCATCGCCGAACGGTCGTCAGGCGCGTCCCCGTGACGGGAACGGCTGGCGCCACTGAGATGCTCCGCCACCACGTCAGGTGGCGCAAACCGGACCATCAGTTTCACGAGCACCACGCCAACCACCGCAATCACGCCAAGGTCGTCGAGCTGACCGATGCCTAGGAAGAAATCGGGGATGAGATCGATGGGTGATAGGACGTAGACAAGCGCACCAATCGGCCCTAACCGCTTGAGCCACGGTGACACGCGGTCATCTCGCAGCAATCGCCACATGAGTCGCAGGCGTGCCGGCCAACTCAAGTCTTCCACCATCGCCGCGATGCGTTGTCGATCGTGATCCATTCCACACGCTCCATCACCACAAGTATATCTGCGGAACGTCATAGCATGCCGCTCGAGATATCCGGTGTGGTGTCTTCCCGTCCCTTCTTCGCCCACGATCGCGCCCGCGACAGCGCCTCCGGGGTGTTGACGTTGAAGAACGTCCACAGCTCAGGGTCGAAGCCGCGCGCGACCTGTTCCGGGACCGCTGACACGCGAACCTGATCGAAGAAGCGCACGATCTGCCGCTGGCCGCTGGCCAGCTGGGCACGGATCGATGGAAGGCAGTCAGAACCATAGATCGCGTGCAGCGTTTGATAGATCACTCCGGAACCTTGGCGGCTCTCACCGCGCACCGTTGGGATGACCACATCGGCGTTGGAGGCGAGCGAACGAAGATGGCTGAGCAGATCGATGCTGAGGAACGGTAGGTCGCACGGCACAACGAGGCAGGGATCACCGCTCGCTAGTTCCAGTGCCGTGGCGATACCTCCCAGTGCCGCGGCATCCGCATAGTGGTCCGACGCGACCGAAACGCCAAAGGAGCGGTACCGCGGTCGATCATTCGCGATGATGATTGATTGATCAGCAACGGCGCCCACTCGATCAAGAACCAATTCGATCAACGTCGGTCCGTCCGGTTCGAGACGGATCATCGCCTTGTCGGTCCCCATGCGGCTGCTCTTGCCGCCCGCCAGAATCGCCGCGACCAAGTTCATCAGTAGAGTAACCCTCACATCGCTTCATCCGCCAAGTTTGAGGTCCTCGTCGTATTAGCATTCTGTTGATCCGGTTGGTATACTCCCGGCTCAAGACGACCCCGTGCAGTCCCACCGCGGTACCCGCGAGGAGCAAGGCACTCGGAGGCGTCACAATGCTTTACCGTCACCACAAATGTAGTCCGACCAGTCGGCACCGTGCGGGCATTGCTGCACGGTGCCGTTTCGTTTCGTGGCCGGAAGCAATGGCGGGTTCGGAGCAGTGCTGTTTCGCAACCCTGACCCATCAGTTGACCCGCGAGATAGTCGGGACCATGCCCTCTTCCACGTAGCGGGTCTGGGGGGGGTACCTCCAGGCCGTCACCTTTCCGTATCGGCAATTGCCGAAATAAAGGAGCGGAGCCTCGATGAATTCGAGCATGATCGGCAAGATCGAAAAGGCGCATCGGTACGCGCGTGAGCCGGAGCGGATCAGATTCATCACACTCCAGACGACATTTCACGGTGGACACGACGATTACGTAGTCGCCTTGACCGACGAAGGCTGGCAATGTGATTGCCACACGTTTCAGGCACACATGGTCGAAACG